>DATLVM010000306.1:0-8965 GCA_035577445.1 Pyrinomonadaceae bacterium | reverse complement strand
CTTCGATGTAGCGGCGCGTCAGCGTGCCCCACTGACGAATGGTGGCGAAGATGCCCATGCGCTGCTTGGACGGCGCTGATTGACGGCCATCGCGTGGCAGCGCGCTCAGCGGCTCAACCACGAACCGGCGGTATTGGTCCGTCTGCTGAAACTTCTTCTTCCAATCTTCGGCGACGTGCTCTGAAATCTGTTCCCGATATTTTTTGAGCGCGCCCTTCTGAGATTTAACTTCGGGCGGTATCGATGCGACTTGCTGATCGATGGGCGCCTCGAGCTTGTCGTAGAGATCTTTGAAGCTGTCGGCTTTGATGTGCGCGAGCGCTTCCTGCGGCGGCCCGTAGAAGACCAGCTTGCCTCGCATCAGCACGACGATCTTGTCGAACAGCTTGACGTTCTCCATTGCGTGCGTCGTCAGGATCACGGTGCGGCCGCTCTCCGCAATTTGGCGGAAGAGCTTCATGATCTTTTCTTCTGTCGCCGGATCGAGACCTGAGGTTGGCTCATCGAGAAAGATGACTGACGGCTTTGTGATCAGTTCAACCGCGATCGAAACGCGCTTGCGCTGGCCGCCGGACAGTTGCGAGATGGCCACATCGCGTCTCTCAGACAGACCAGTCACGTCCATCACTTCATTAACAATCTGATCGATCTCACGGCGCGACACGTCTCGCGACAGGCGCAAGCGCGCCACGTAGTAGAGCGTGCGATAGACCGTCAGTTCGCGATGGATGATGTCATCCTGAGGAACGTAACCAATCGACTGCTTCAGCGAATCGAGATGACGATAGAGATCAAGATTGTTGACGAGCACGTAACCACTCGAGGCCGGACGCATTCCGTTTAGCGCATCCATCAAAGTCGACTTCCCTGCTCCTGACGGACCAAGTAAACCCACGAACTCGTTGGGCTGAACCGTGATGCCGACATCATCGAGCAACTTGATCGTGCCGCCACCGGATCGGTTCTTGACGATCTTGGTGATGTTGATGCAATCGATGCGCGTTTTCGATCGTGTGTCGTAGACCGCGACGCCCTGCGCGGAATCAGCCTGCAAAACGAACGGGCCAATCTGGATTACGTCGGAGAGTTGGACCGCGCGCCGGCCGCTGATGCGCTCGCCGTTGACGTAGACGCCGTTGGTCGAGCCGGCGTCTTCTACCGAGACGCTGCCGTTGGTGCGCGCAAATCGCGCGTGGTGATTTGAGATTTGCAGCCCGTCGAGCCGAAGGTCGTTGTCCTGTGCGCGGCCGACGCTGAGTTGCGGCTTCGTTTCGAATGAAAGTCGCGCGAGCAACTGCGGCTGTCCCGCTTGCGCTGCCGCCGGCGGCTGCAGCGTACCCGACGTCGAGACGATCGTTTGCCGCTGTGCCATCGCGGCGATCTGGCCAAAGGCAGACGGAATATTCTGCTGACTTGGCGTTGGAGCGCCTGGCTGAATCACCCGACGCGCGGGCGCCGGATGCGCAGGATCAACCAGACGAAGAACTGGACCGCCAACTCCGAGCTGAATTTCGTCGCCGTCGAACAGCGGAACCGAATCGGTGATGCGCTGATCGTTGAGCAGCGTGCCGTTGAAGCTCTTTAGATCGACGATCGCAAATTGTTCCGCGCCTTTATGAATCTCAGCATGCCGGCGAGATACGACTGCGGCGTCAGCATCGATCACAACTTCACCTTCGGGATCGCGGCCGATGCGCGTGACTTCCTTTGTTAGCTCAATACGTCTCGTTTGTCCGGTGCGCGTGTCAGTGAGATTGACAAACACAGGGCCACTCTTGGGCGGTTGCGGTTTAGGCGGCTGCTGTACTGGTGACGGCGGCTTAGGCGCTGCCGGTGGTTGAGACTTCGCCGGAGCGGGCGTCGGGGCTGCCGGCGACAGCGGGGCGGCGCCATCTCGCACAGTGTCCATGCGGCGCATGTGCGATGGAGGCGGCTCAACTTCCGCGGCATCTTGTTCAATGCTGACTACGCGCAGAATCGGGCCACCCTGGCCCAATTGAATATTCGCACCGACACGCACTTCCACCGGCGCAGAGATCGGCTGTCCATTAACGAACGTGCCAAAGCGCGAGTTGGCATCCGCGACCGTGCAGCGACCTTCCTCCAGCCGAAACTCGGCATGCTTGCGCGAGACCATCGGCCACTGCTCCTGCGCCACGAAGTAATGGCAGACGGCCGGATCCCGTCCGACGACGACTCGGTCGCTGGTGAACGCGCGTTCACCATGCAACTGGCCCTGACGATCCTCTGCGAGAATGATCTTCATATGTTGTTTGTCAGAACCCGGAGCGGTAGCGACGGGATCGATTGAATTCTTAGCGTGTCACTTGATCCCGTTGCTATCGCTCCGGGTACTGACACTCATTTTCCAAACCGAAACGATTCGAGCATCATCGGCAGCTCGCCTTTGACTCCGACGTCTTTGACGCTCTTCAATTCAGGCGCAAGCGATGTTGTCAGCATCAGCAACGTCACGCCATCTTTTCCGCCATCGACCGGCGGAAGGAATATCACACAGCCCCAAATATTGATATCTCCCTTGGCGGTGTTGTGCGAGGCGCTCTCGAACCGAAATTCATATCCGTCGTACGCGCCGACTTTGGTTGGGCCTTCCGAGACTTTGCGATACTCGGTGAAGTTGTTCGCGAACTGATCGCTCAGATTCTTGGCAAGTGTCGGAAAGGTTGCCCGATCACCTTCTGCTGAGCCAGCCGACGCGTACCAACCGACGGCAAAATTCTCTTGCGTGAAATCGGGCGGCAAACGACGCTCGACTTTCGCGAAGTTGCTCGCGCCGCGCACTCCCGCCTTCGGATCTTTCTGCCAACGCTCAGGGTAATAGAACGAGAAATCCACATAGTGCTCGGCTAATTTGCCATCGAGATTGTCTTTCGAATTCACGAACTCAACCGCATCTGCCGGCGGCGAGTAAGGCGGGACTTCAGCAACTTCCTTTGGCGTCGGACTGGCTGCCCCAGGAGTCGCTCGCGGTGTTGGCGTTTCAGTCGGGCGTTCGGGTTCATTAACTAAGGCAGCGCGCTTCGCGAGCATCGGCCTGAGGACGAACCAGTAACCGGCCCCCGCTGCCACGATCGCAAAGATGAATAACACTGCAAGAATGCCGAGCACCAAAGGAACCTTTGATCTCTTCGGTCGTGGAGCAACAGCGTGCATCGGAGGTGGCTGCGGCTGAGGTTGCGCCGCGGGTGGCTCGGCAACCGGCGGTTGAATTGGCGGCGGTGGCGGAAGCGAAGCTGAGTGAACCTGTGGCGGAGGCACCGCGGCCATCGTTCTCATCAACTCAGGGTTCTCTTCTGGTGGCGGCGGTGTTGGCGGCATCGCCGCGGGCGGTGGCGTCGGCGGTTGAGCCACGGGCGGCGCTGGTGGCGGAGTCGGTGGTTGGGCCGCGGGTGGAACCACGGGTGGCGGCGCTGATGGCGGAGTCGGCGGCGCTGATGGCGGACTTGAAGCTGAACCTGACTCGGACACGACGGTCTTGTAGGGATCGAAACTCGGTATCGATTGCGGCGGGACCTCGCGCGAAATGACCTTCGTCATCTCGTCGTTGAGTTCCGCCGAATTCAATCCTGCAGAATCGATCCGGATCGTCTCGCCCTGCTCAACACGTTGCGACTCGGCTTCATTCAGGACCTCGACATCCAACAACCCCGTGCCGTCGAGCGTGCAGAATTTCTGTCTATCGTTATCAAACGTGCGACCACATTTGGGACACCGTCTCATTTTAAGTTTCTCGATTGTTAAGGAGTGACTTTACCGCGCGCCGTCGCCAACTTCGTTTGCAAATCAGCGTTCGTCGGATCGAGTTGCAGCCCACGCTCGTACGCGCGGACGGCATCTTTCGCGTCCCCGGCTTTCATAAAGCCATCGCCGACGCCGCCGAAACCAAACATCCCGGCAATTTCTCGGCGATCGGAATCAGACGCCAACGGCGCCGCGCCGTCGTAGGCCTTGAAAGCATCATCATACCGATCGAGCGCCAAATAGCACCGGCCCAGAACGCTGCGTGCTAAAAAGAATTTCGGATTCACTTCGACCGCTGTCTTCAAAACGGGTTCCGCCTCAGCGTATTTGCGACTGACAGAAAGTAATCGCCCCATCAAAAAGAGCGCGCCCGGGTTGCGCGGATCAATTTGCAGCGCGCGCCGCAGCACCGGCTCGGAATCAGTCCAGCGCCGTTCCGCTTGCATTGCGTCAGCGATTAGCACGAGCGTCGGCGCGTCCTGTGCCTTATCAATCGCGGACTTGTAAATCGGATCAGCTTCGCTGTCGCGGTGCAGTTGTCGCAGCACACGTGCCAGCCGAATCTGCGCGACCAACAGATTCGGATCCAGCTCGACTGCGCGGCGCACGGCTGCTTCCGTGTCCGCGTTGAAGATGCCGCGCGCGATCATTGCCGCGCCTAAACGATCGAAAGCCGTCGCGTTGGTGGGTTGCAACTGCGTCGCCCGCTTGGCGAAGTACTCGGCATCAGCGAATCTCTTTGCGTTGAGCGCGCCTGTGCGCGGCTGCACTAAAACAAAGCTCAACGCCATCAGAGCATCAGGATTCGTCGCGGCGTAATCTACCGCTTTGCGATAAGCATTCTCAGCATCTTCCCAACGCTGCTGATCCACAAAGACGTTTCCCAGGCCCTGAAATCCGCGCGCGTCGTTCGGCTTCAACTTGAGCGCCGCCCGATAGTGCCCTTCCGCGACGTCGAACTTGCGCGCGTCGCGCGCGTCATTTCCATCTGAGATCGAGTCCTGAAATTTTTCTTCAATCTCAGCCGGTGTCAGGCGCGGACGTGTCGGACGATTCGCGTTACCGCTGCGTTTTGCTTCCGGATTCCTGGGGCGAAAAATTCCCGCGCCGCCAACCAGATCACCGCCGGTTTCCTGCGCGCGCGCGCCGGCTGCGGTAAACGCCAGAGCGCAAACCGCCGTCAGGCTGGACATGATTACTAATCGAAATTTCATCTGCAGCATGTGTTCCCTCCACCTCTCCATGCGAGACGTCGATTAAAGCTTGCACATGCACGAACGAGACGAGGTGAAGCTCCTTGCGCGCTGATTTTGTGAAAGCAAGCCGAGAAAAGCAAGTAGAGAATGCGGCGAGGGCCGTTTGAATATGACCAGCCTGTTGAGGATTTGCTCTGCCGAAGTTCGCTCTAACATATGCGTAAACGGTTAGTGTGGAAGCCGAGCGAACAGGATTTTTTGTATCTCCGTGAGGATGTGCCCGTCCCAAGGATTCATCTGCGTTGTCGCCGAGTTTTCCACGCTCTTTCAATCCTCCGTCGGGAGCGGCAAGAGCTTTGGTAAATCGCTTTCTATGCGGCTTGTGTAGTTTCTTGCAAATGACTTTAAGCGACTGTATTGCAAGAAAGGCAACAAGAATTTTGGCAAGTTAGTTGTAGGAATTTGCAGGTGCGACTATTCTCCGTGGCGCGAAAGGCAATTTTCTTACTGTCCAGGTGAACTCTTAAACGAAGTGCGAGAAGCAGACACACGTAGACTTTGTTGCCACGAACGTCCATGGCAAGTGAGAAACTCTTGAATATCCGCGAACGCTGATGATCGTTCGCGGGGGCGAGGCTAACTAGAACATCAGAAACTGTAGCAATGTCTCTTCAACGACCGAGACAACATCGACCGTCGTATCCGAGGCAGGCATAGTTCCTGTTTGACCAGGATTAGTTGAGTCATCAGTTGCCGGTTGAGCGATAGCGCACGGTGGCGTGAGCGTCTCCCCAGGAGCTGGTGGCGGACAAGGCCCAGTAGGTGTTTCGCCAGCGAATGCGGTGACCGCCAGAACCGACGTCAAGCAAAGAATGACAACCAGTCTTCTTAGGTTGTTCATGGTTTTCTCCTTTTGGTGAATGGGTGTTGCGAGTTTTTCTAAACGACTAAAAGCGAAGCGAGTCTACAAGCCAGTGATTGGTTCTCAGTCCAATCAGAAAGGGACGTTTGCTTCGCAGCGAAATGATCTTATCACTCAGCAGAAAGGTTGACCTCACATGACTTTAACGTCTGAGTTAAAGGCTCTTAGAAACCAAAGTCGCGATCTTCCTATCAACGAACGTGCAGAACTCGCCTGCCGCGCGGCTAAACGATTCGAGAAAATTGGAGAATACGACGCGGCCTACGAGGCGCTGAGTGAGTTCTGGCCGGATCGCAATCAATCCCCGAACGTCGAAGGACTCGCCGAATCCAGCAAAGGAGAACTTCTGCTACGGACTGGTGCTTTGGCAGGCTGGCTGGGTGCCGCGGATCAGACTAGAGGTAGCCAAGAGGCCGCCAAGGATCTAATTACAAAGAGTATCGAGATATTCGAGTCACGTTCAGAAACGAAACGCGTAGCGGAGGCTCGTGGTGAACTCGCGCTCTGTTATTGGCGTGAGGGTTCTTATGATGAAGCCCGAATTCACCTTGCAAGTGCGTTAAATCTAGCTTTGGAAGTTCCTTCTGATCTCAGAGCAACGCTGATGATTCGTGCAGCTACAGTAGAGATTTCGGCACATCGATTAAGTGAGGCGTTTCGAATTTTCAATGAGTCCGCGACCTTAGTTGAGCGAAGCCTCGACCACGCTCTTAAGGGCTCGTACCATAGTCTTTTCGCCGTTCTTTTCAGAAGGCTAGTCACCAAAGAAAACAGCGATGATTATGTAGACCGTGCCTTAATCGAATACGCAGCCGCTAGTTTCCATTTCGAACAAGCTGGCAATCGTCGCTATCTCGCTCGTGTCGAAAACAATCTTGGCTTCCTCTACTTCACGATAGGCCGTTACAAAGATGCGCACGAGCATCTCGATCGCGCGCGGCATCTCTTCATTCTATTGGAGGACGTGGGAACGGTGGCGCAAGTCGACGAGACTCGGGCGCGAACCTTGTTGGCGGAGGGGCGCCTGAGCGAAGCCGACCGAATCATAAAGATGGCCGTCAAGACGCTCGAGAAGGGCGGGCAGCAAGCGATCCTGGCCGAAGCACTCACAACTCAAGGCAGTATCACCGCTCGACTGGGAAAGATTTCGCGCGCACGCAACCTGCTACAGCGCGCGATTGAGGTAGCCGAAACTTGTGGTGACCTCGAAGCGGCCGGCCGAGCCCGGTTAAGCGTCATCGAGGAACTCAGCAACCAGACGCCGGCTGAAGAACTGGCATCCATCTTTCATGAGGCTGCCGATCTTTTGGAAAAATCTCAGGACCCCGCGGCTGTCAGGCGCCTGGTTTCCTCTGCCCTGAAAATCATCGACACGCTGCTCGTTCAGATTGCTGAAAAGGTTTCGCTAGCTGACGAATCGTGGGAAGGCTTTTCGCTAAGACGTGAAGTAAAGAAATTTGAAGGCCGCTTCATTGAACGGGCGCTGCGCGACGCAGGCGGCTCGGTCACCAAGGCCAGCTATTTGCTCGGTTTTGGGCATCACCAGAACCTCATTTCAATACTGACCTCGAGGCACCGTGATTTGCAGGGCCTTCGATCGGTTAAGCGACGGCGGCGGAGTGCGCTGCTTGCAAAACTCAAGCGTGGAAAGCCAAAGCCCGCTTTGGATCCAAGCACGTCAAAGCTCTCGATTCTCCACGTCGAGGATCACAAAATCGTCGCCAGACTGGTTGAGGAGTTGTTGAGTGCTGAAGGAATTCACGTCGATGGGTGCGCCAACGGAGCCGCGGCTTGGGAAATTCTTACGGGCGGCACTCGTTATGATGCGCTGGTCGTCGACAATAATCTGCCGGGCCTCAGCGGACTTGAACTGGTGCTGCGCGTCCGCAGCCTGCCCAGGCTTCGGAACCTGCCAACCATAATGCTTTCAGGAGACGACTGCGAGAGAGAAGCGTGGCGCGCCGGCGTCAACGCGTTTTTACGAAAGTCCGAAGCCGTCGATCAATTGACGGCAGTGATCCAACGAGTCGTGGCCCAGCGGCGAAAAGGTTAAAGGACTCCTTGCTGATCAATAGATCTACGCCAATCTTGCATGTGAAGAGCGTCGAGCCAAGGCTCACGTTTTGCGCGCTGATTTTGAGGAAAGCGAATTGGGAAGCAAGCCAACGCAACCGCGAACCGCAGTCACGCCCCGGCTTAAGTGTGAATGCTTTAGGAACCGGCCTTGACTAAACGGAAACCAAGAAAGGAATTCTTGGTACTTGCGGCCACCCAATTACGCAAGGTGCTGCTCGCCGGCAGGTCCCCTTTGGTCGGGGTCGCGTAACAACCACCGCGAATCACAATCCAGTCTTTGTGTTCGGGCGGCAGCTTCACAGGATTGCCCTTATAAAGCGATGCCTTTGAAGAAGTCCACTCCCAAACGTTGCCCACCAGATCTTCGACGCCCCAACGATTCTTGCCCAGCGGATAAGTGCCTACCGGTTGGGCGGTGACGAGGGACTCCTGAGTACTAGCTCGATTAGCCTCCCACGAATTGCCCCACGGATAGAGATTGTCCTGTTCGCCATTGCGGGCCGCGTATTCCCACTCTTCTTCGGTCGGCAATCGATAGGTAACGCCATCGCGTTTCGATCGCCAGGCCGCAAACGCCATCGCGTCGTCATAAGAAACGAAAGCTACCGGCTGCGACTCCTGACCTTTCGGAGGTCTCGCTCCGCCCCAATTCTGCGGAGGCTGGTAATTCATGTCACGCACGAACTGTGCATATTCGAAATTAGTTACCTCAGTCTGGTCCATTGCAAACGCACCTACCGTCGCTTGATGCGTGGGCCCTTCAGTTTTCGGGCCGTCATCCCTGCCCATCTTGAATGCGCCGCCGGGAATGTCGAGCAGGTTCGACTTAACCGTCACGTCTAAAGGATCGGTTGGCTTCTCAGGCGGAGGAGGAGTTGTCGTTTTCCGCGACTTCCAAAACATGTATCCACCAACGCCGCCGCCGGCCATAAAGAGAATGAGCACCGCAGCAATCGCGATCGGCAGCGATGATGATTTCTTTTTCGGAGCGATGACAGATGGAGCGGAC
>DATLVM010000305.1:0-22842 GCA_035577445.1 Pyrinomonadaceae bacterium | reverse complement strand
CGCTGATAAGTTGCTTCGGCAGTAGCCGTGTCGCCGCTCATCGCGTGAAATCGCGCGAGGCTCAGATACGATTCAACGCGCTTCGGATCGAGTTCGACCGCGTGATTCAATTCCGCAAAGGCTTCCTGTTTCTTCTTCTGGGCAAACAGAACGCTACCCATCAGGATGTGCCCTTCGATGTGGTTCTGATCCTTTTGCAGGACTTCTTTGGCGAGACGCTCAGCTTCCGAGACTGCGGCGGACGATTCCTTGCCGCCCATCAAATAGTAGTTGCCAAGCTTAACGCGCACGTCGAGATTGTTCGGGTCGAGTTCGACGACCGTACGCATCTCTTCGAAGGCTTCCTGATAGCGCTGCAGACCTTCGTAAGCTTTCGACAGTCCCCAGTGCGCATCGGCGAGCTTCTCGTCGATTTGCAGCGCACTGCGAAACTCGAACGCGGCTTCCTGAAACTTCTTGTCTTTCAGCAGGGCTTCGCCGCGGGCGATGTGTTGGGCTTTGGCTTTTTCGGGGGTCGTGCACGCGCTGAAGCTGACAGCGGCGGCAACGATGGCGATGAAAAGCAGAGAAAGGGTAGAGATTTTTCGGCGGCACTCAGTTGTCATTACGGCAAGTCTCCGTAGTTGAGCGGCGGCGCAAACTGAAGTTTGCGTTACAACGCTCGGGTTGGTCGCTGCGGCGATGGTCTTCGTCGGCGGGCAAAGCTTCCGAAAGGTCGCGTACAGCGAAGTCAATAAGGTGTCAAAAAACGTCACTCGCACGCACTGGGCGAGTCAGAGGTAAGAAAGGGTGAATGGAAGTGAGATTTCAGGAAATTACTCCCTCTCCCGCTGGGAGAGGGCCGGGGTGAGGGTGCGAAGCATAGCGCTGAATTAACAATTGAGTCTTTCCTGCCATGAGGCTGCGCCCCGCTTTTGTGTCAGAACCCTGAGCGGTAGCGACGGGATCGAGAGCCACTCGCGATAAACCTTGATCCGGTCGCTACCGCTTTCGGTTCTGACACCTCCTCCGGCGCGGCAAAGCCGCTAGTTCGGCACAAACGGCGGCAACTCGTTCGCCGCTTCAGAAGCAAACTCAACGGCAGACTTCTCAGCCTCTGCCGGTGAATTGCCCAGCGGCACCATCACGCGCACCAAAGCACCGTCAGAGCGACGGCGACGCACGCTGTCGAGCACAGTCTCAATCTTCGCCCAGTACTCGCTCGCGACAGCTTTTCCGCGCCCTTGGTACCAGTAGATCATCAGCGCGCGCTGGTCGCCGTTTTGAATCAGGTAACGATTTGCTTCGAACGACTGACCATTTGCCGGAGTGATCGCGACGCGACCGCCATCGCTCATCACCCATCCGGAACCCGGCAGACAATTCAGCGGGCTGTGATACGTCGAGCCATTTCGCTGGGTCGTGTAGTAGCCGACGTAAAGCGATGCGTTGTGGCCATTCGATTCAAAGTTGCGCAAGACATAGTCATCTGCCCTGAGAACTTTTTCTGTCTCAGCATCAAAGCGCACATCACTGCCGACCTGCTGCCACGATCCAACGCGAGCGGGAAAGTTCTTGAGCGGCTGTCGCGAGACGTTAGCTTCGCCGGCGCGTTCCCAGACGTTGATGATCGCGCCGCAGAAAAGTAGTGCGATAAGCAATATCCAGAAACGTGTTTTCGATGAATTCATCAATTCCCTTCGGCTGTCGACAATCGCGGTCGCGGCTGACTAATCGACGGGCGCGCACTTGATTTGCCCGCAAACAACCCATTGAAGCGATCCAAAATCCAGCCCGTCGCAAACAGCAACAGCGCCGCGGCGATGTAAACGACCCAACCGGAAAACGAATGGAAGAATCCATCGGCGATGCGGGTGCCGTAGTAATGCGCGAGCACGCCTGTGCCGCTAACGCGCACCGCATTGGTCAGAATCGCGATCGGCACCGCAGAGACAACCAGAATTGCCGAACGCCAGAATGCATATGTGGCATAGACTTTAGTCTGTGATGGTTTTCGCGACTGCAGAGTTGAATCACAGACTGAAGTCTGTGCCACTTTCGCTGTTGAATCACAGACTGAAGTCTGTGCCACTTTCGGCGTCGTGAAGTACGCATAGATGACTGCGAGTGTCACCAGCGTCATCAGCGATCGAATCCCACTGCACGCTTCGACCACCGCGAGCTTCTTTGGCTCGGTAGCGCCGAGCGGCATCAGCTCGATCACGTTTCCCTGACGCAACACGGGAATGCTAAAGAACGACATCGCGGCGACTGCGCATCGCGAAGCGAAAAGCTGAAGCGGAAACGCGACCTTGTTGAAGACGATCTGCGGGATCGGAATCGCCAAAAGCAGCAGGAAAAGCGGCACCGCGACGAATCGCATCAGGCGCACGCCAAAGAAATACACGGCGACGCTGGCGAGCATCAGCACCAGCGAAAATCTTTGCACGAATAACTCAGCGCCCGCTGTTCCGGCCCACAGCATCAACGTCGAAATTGTGACGCCAACTGCGCCCAGCCACGCAGCCGGTTGCGCAGACACGCTAGCGAAGCGATCTCGCTCCTGCCACATGATGAAGGCGATGACGAACGGAATCAGCAGCCCGTGCGAATAATTTTCGTCGTGCCACCAATCGCTGCCGAGCTTTGCCAGCACGGTGAAATAGACAAAACCCAGCGCGAGCGCGATGGCAATCGGCTGATAGATTTTTCGAGGGATAGCACTCATCGATTCCGGGGATGCGTTCGCCGGCCAAGGCAACTCAACGGGCGAAGATCTTGTCTGGGCTCTTGTCTGAGGCAGGCAAAGACTCCCTGCGGGAAGAATAAACTTCTAAAGCCGGCTGGTTTCCGATCTGAGGAGAGGGTGTGGCTTCGGTGACTTCGGCCTCTTCACATCCGCCGATGCCATAAGAACGAATTAACCGAGCGACGTTTTTTGCCAGGTCGAATTTGGACTGCACGATCTCGCGGCCCAGCACTCCCATGCGTGCTCTTGCGTCATCATCGTTCAAGAGTTGAAGCACACATTTACTCATCGCTTCAGCGTCTCCGCGATCGACCAGGAATCCTGATTCTCCGTCAACGATCAACTCAGGAATCCCGCCCACGCGCGTACCAACGACTGGCTTTCCGTGCGCCATCGCTTCCGCAATCATCCAGCCAAAGACTTCTTCCCAGCGGGAGCACTGGCAGACGACGTCGGCTGCGGCAAATACTCCCTCAGCAAACGGATCATCAATCGTGCCCGTCCACGTGATTCGATCCGCGAGACCTTTCGCGGCGGCGTCTTTCATGTACTGATCGCGTTGCGGGCCATCGCCAACTAGCACGAAGTGCGCGTCGGCTCTCTGGGCGGAAACCAATCGGGCCATCTCGATGAAATCGCCGATGCCTTTTTCAGGAATGATCCAACTGACCTGAGTCACGATCTTCCGATCTGATGGAATTGAGAATCGTTGGCGAAATGCCGCGCCGCGTCCATCGTCAGGTTTCACGCGCGACAGATCGACGCCGTTGTAAATCATCTCGAAACGATCGCGCGGCAGAAACTCGGGCGCAGTCATGCATCGATAGCCGTAGTTGCTCACGCAGATTACTTTTGTCAGCGGATGCAAAATCATGCGCGCGGCGGCACGCTTCCATACAGGCGCGCGCTGCGGCACATATCCATCAGGCCGCGAATGATGATCAGTGAAGAAGATTTGCCGAACGGATTGCAGTCGCGCCGTCCACGGATACCAACTGACAAAGCTGACATAGTGCAAATGCAAAATGTCCGGACGAACCTGTCGCAGCAACCCTTTCAACCTCTTACGAGCCTGCTTGTCACCGTTAGTCGATTTCGGCAGCGCGGCAAACGAAACATTCGGCAGCTCCATGAACCGGCGCACGTCGCCGGTCGGCTCAGAGAGAAAACAGAGCACGCTCTGCCAACCAAGTTCGCCAAGCTGTTGCGATAACTCGCGCGCAAACATCTCTGTGCCGCCAATGCGGCGCGGCTCAACACCGAATACTGAAAATAGGGTTCGCATTTTCGCGGCTATTTCAGGCGCTGAAGACGCGCGCTGATTCGCCGGCGCAAGAGTTCGAGACGCGTTTGCGCGCCGATTGACGCGGACATAATCCGGTGCAGAAGTGTCGGCTTGCCCTGTCGCACAAACGCCGGCTGGTAATTTCGCTTATCGCCAAATCCCAAAAGTCGCTCGTCTTCCGCGCTCAGGTTTCCCAGAAAAGCCGCGTTCAGCAACAGTGGATGGTAACGGTAATAATCGATGTCCTCTTGCTGCAGAGCTACACTCGGATCGTGATAGGCATAGAAGATCGCCTGCCGCGGTTCGAGCATAGGAATTCCCTGGCGATGCACGATCGAAGTATCAAACAAGAAAGCAGTGCCCGCCACACCGCTCAGTTCCATCACTTGATCCAGAGGCAGCGCGTTGACCTCGTCCTTCTTCAAGCTGTGCGGATGTTCCTGCTGGTGCGTGGCCTTGAGAAGATTGAATGCGCCGCTGCGCACGTCGGTCAGATACATCCCCAACTTTACTTCACGATGAATCGGCGCGCCGGGCGTCTGCTCGTACCACCTGTCGCCATGCCAGCCGTGAAAGTCATACTTCGTCGGCAAAGACTTCCAGCCTTTGGCTTCCGTCAATTGATAAGTTGGACCGAGATAGCGCGCCACAATTTCTTTTACCAGTGGATGAATCGCGACATCGACAAACCCCTGCGCCAACATCAGCACATCCTCAATCATCAGGCGATAAACTTCTGTGCGCGCATATCCGTCAAAGTTATTCCACCGCACCTGAGTCAGCCGCACGGCGAATGCGTCCTGCATCTCGCGCAGCGTTTCGGGTGACACAAGCGAGGGCAGCACGACGATGCCATTCGTTTCCAGCTCAGAAGCTAAGGCATCGACTGAAGCCAACCGCGACGCAACCTCGATCTCCCTCTCCCTTTGGGAGAGGGTTGCGGTGAGGGCTTGCGGCGACTCCATCGTTAACCCCTCATCCCCATCCCTTCTCCCAGAAGGAGAAGGGCGGAATCCGGATTCGATCTCTTTTTCTTTGAAGCGTTTCATCGAGTAATCAGACGCGGTGGGCACAGATTGATTGCATCAGGCGCGGCGCAGAGAGACAAACTGGGGCTTGTCTCACGAATTTCTCGCTACTTAAAGTAGATTGCAGTGACCAATGGCCGGGCCACTTCAGCAAGGTGGGGCGTAACGCCGGGATAATTATACAGGAAGAACGAACTCTCAAGTCGAGAAAAATCTCTATGCGCGCCGTAGGCCTAGGCGCCGGTGCCGGCGTCGGGCTTGGTGAAGGAGGAGTTGGATTGGCGAAGTATGCCTGGGCAATAGGGCCCGCCACCGCACTGCTGTTGATATTCGGCAGGACGGAACTTCCTTGAGTACCGAGCTGTATCAGGTAATCCTGCGTCAAGCTCTGACCCGCGGCCAGGTTGAGCGGAGCGTTTCCATAGTACCAACGCTTCCAGCCGCTCCAGTTGTGCCTGCCCTGTCTGCCCTGTCTGGGATTGCCGGGCTTGGGAACTAAAAGAACGCTAGCCTTGGTAAAGTTTGTGTTTGGCGCGGGTGTGGTACTCGCTCGCCAATAAGCGAAGATATAGCCCTCCGCCGCTCCTGCGTAATCATAAGGGTTTTGGGTCATGGAGGAACGAATCCAGCCCGTCGCATCGGGACTCGTATAAGGGTTCGCGCTCGTAGGATCCCTCAGGCCCAGCGTCGCGCAACGCCACTCGCTGGCGGTCTGCGCGTTGGCGACTCGAAGGACGCTGTGAATATAGATTCTCCCGTTGGGATAGATGTAGTACGTTACATCGCCCGTCACGTTGCTTAAGACGCCGACCGCACCGGCGATCGGGCTCGATATGGCCTGCACCACTACCCGGGAAGCGGAATTCTCCCGGATGTTGAAAGTCCGCGGACTATTCGGGAAGTAATAACGGGCCGCCCGTGTATACAGCTTGGGATCATCGGGGGTAGTTCCGTAGAAGACCTGCTGAAAAAGCCCCGGTTCCGCGGTGGAAATATCGTTGTTCACGCCATAGCCCGGTCCGGTCAGATTGGTTCGGGCGGACGGATCGTTGACCAGGTCAAACCATTGAGCGATTCCCCAGTTATCAGCCGCCTCGAAAACAAGGCGAAATAATCCCGTGGACTCGATGGTAACCGTCCGGCTCGTGCCCGATCCGGCGTCGATTAACTGCATCCCACCCCCCGGATTCGGGGGTGAAATATCAACGAAGGAGATCTTATTGTGGTCGCTTCCCGCAGCCTGGCTGAGAGTTAGCTTACCGTCGTTTACCGTAACGGCTGGAGAGACCCTTTCAGCCCAAGGGGTCTCACCGTTTGCACAATTCGCAAGGGTGACGGTAAGAAAAAAGCTAAAGAGGATTCTGTGTGTTACGGGCATCGGTTCTCGTCGCTCTGAGAAGCGCACCTTCGTTCTTGATTCGGGATTTTGTTGGCTCGTCGAGTGGGAATTGATCACGCTATCAGGGTGAGGTTTCCTCTCTCACCAGGACCGCAAGTGTTCTCGGATCTGAGTCGCCGTCACGATAGTCGCGGACGCCACGCACTTCGAATCGAACTTGCTGCTTGAACTCGCGGATAAAACCTTCGAACTGTTCCTGCGTCTCGTCTTCGTGACCCTCGTAGATCAGGAATTGCCAGGGAATGCGCGCCAGCGCGTCCAGCCATCCCAGATGCCCACGCACGGCTAGGTACGAAATCACTGAACCCTTCAGGAGCGGATCAAGAAATCCCGGTAGGTCGGATTCGACCGCGCGAGACGCTTCAATGTCACACCCGGTCAACGAGAATCGCGTGCAACCGAGCGACAGCAGCATGCGCTCTGTGTGCGGCGTCAACGCCGCCCGATCCCAACCGTGGCACCACGCGGCGCCCAACTTCAGGTATTGGGCCATCATCATGCCGATGTTGCACCCAAAATCCAGCACCAGGCGGCGCTCGACACTCACCCCGGCGGAATTCAGTAGTTCGCTAAGGGGCCCAATTCGATCCTCGATCCGGCGCCGGCTGGGAAGCCGCACACCGGGAATTGATTGGTAGAGGTAAGCGCCACCGCGCAGCAAACTACGATCGCCGAAGTGCGACTTTTCGGTGGCTTCGAGGGCGATCTTCTCAAGATACTTTTCGTAGTTCACTAGCAGGAAGTTCTGAAAGTCGATGTAACGGAATTGCTCATTTGGAGTCAGCAGCGCATTGCCGTTGCAGGTGGGCGGTTCGAAGTCTTCGTCCGCGAACCCGTCGGGCAGATTTATCTTCAGGAGACCCTGGTTCTCCAGTTCAGCGATGCGACGCAGACCCGCCCGGCACTGATCCAGGGACGGCGTTTGCCCACCCACATGTTCGACGATGTAGGCGGTGAAGGTATGTTCACCACACTGAACTTCGACAAGATCAAAGAGACGCGGCCCGAGATCTTTCGCATGAAGTAAGTTGGCCACGAGAGTGAGCCGGCGATGATCGTAGACCAAACTGCGGAGCAGCACACTCTCGCCCGCGGCCACTCCATAGCCATTACGCAGATAGCGGCCTTCGTCCACGCCTCCGTGATTCTTGATCAGCTTGATCCCCGAGTCTGCCGGGTAGTTGCGCATCAATTCCTCGAATACGCTTCCCCGGACAGCCTCTGGAGGGATGTAGATGGTATGGCCACCCTCGAAATACTCCACGCCGATAGAATCGAGATAGGGCGCCCAGCCACGTTCGATGTCGAGATTCAAATCGATGATGAACCGTTGGGGCGTCTGGACGGGCAGAACCTCTTTCCAGTGATTTGCGTTTCCCAGATTCTTTCCCAACAGGTGGCCAACGCCCACACGTCGCACCAGGCGATATTCTATGAGCAGTTGATCGAGGCTGCGCGACGCGAGTCTGTAGGCGCGAGGGGTATGTACCGATAACCAACCGCGGAGGGAATGCGAAGCCGCTTTTTCGATCAGCTCTGAAGGATCGCTGATTTCAGCAAACGCGCGCCGCCCTGCTTTGGTCAGAGACAACTGATCGCGATCGCTTCGCAGCCACCCTGCCTTGACTGGCGCGATGGTTCCGGTCCAAAGCGCTTCTTCGAAACAACGGAGTGACGGTTGCAGAGAGTGGGCAGCGCATTCTTCAGCATTGAGCGACGCTGTCTTCTCAATAAGGTCCAAAAGGTTGCTAAACGAGAGACCATCCGGATGTTGGAACAAAGCTTCCAACATCTTCGCGGTCAGCTCGCTTCTACGTTGTCGAGTTATCTCGGTCACGGCCCCTCCAAACATCCTTGGATTCTTGTTTCCTGGTATGCGTAATCATCCGATCATTTTATGTGGCGGCACGCGCCGTCGCGGCAGCGCCGCCGAAACTCCAGTCAACCAACTTTCAAACTCGATCGGCGACAGTGCTTGGTTATCCAAAACGCGCGGCAGTAACAGCCGGTGCGAATTCACCGAAGCGAAACCGACTTCACATGTCGTCGCCGATACAACACCGGATTGTTCGAGCCATGGCAGAAATGCTCGATCGTAAACGCCGCTCGGATAACAGAAATGCGTTGGCCGCTTCCCGGTCATCTGTTCGATCCGTTGGCGGTTGTCGTCAATCTCGCGGATGAAGAGTTGCTGATCCTTCGGCGTGCGATGACGATGCGTGTGCAACTGAATATCAATTCCGTTCGCCGCCATCTCAGTAACTTCCGCCGGAGTGACGTTCTGCAGGATGCGCTGCGCGACCAATGACTCGTAATCCACTCTCAGCGCCTGAGCGAGCTTAGTCAGCAGTTCGTCTTTGGCTTCGGCAGAAAGCTTTTCAGATTTTGCGTGCTCAAGGATCGCCACGCGCGCGACGTCTTGCGCTTCATGGGATCGCAGAGACAATTTCAATTCGCCGCCGATCAGCGCCTTTAGATCGAGGCTTTGTTTGCGGCCTTTCCACAGCAAGTACGAAACCATCGGATCAAAAACGGGCCGGTTGAATTCGCTATAAAATGTCGTCAGGTAACACGTCGCCGGCAAATCGAACTCGCGGATGAGCGGATAAACTCTGAGGTAGAAATCAGCCAAACCGTCGTCGAACGTGAGCACGACGGCGCGGTCAGGCAAGTCATTCGCATACAATCGCTCCACCGCTTCATCCAGCGGCAGCACCGCGCAGCGCGCGTCGCGCAACTGTTGCAGCCGCGATCGCAGGACCTCGGCGGATATGAAAAGCGAGCCATTGAATTCGTGCTCATCAGCGATCGCAATGCCGTGATAGGCAAGGATCAAGAGGCGCTCGCGTCGCCAACGACTGTTCTCAACGATGCGCGATACACCGGCTGTCTTCAGCGATCTCAGAGTTGTTTGTTTGAGAGTTTTGAGCATCTTAATGGGCCCGCCCGCTATCCCGACAAGTCGGGATTTCGGGTTCACACAGCGGACGGACGTTGCCGTTTGAAGATCATGAGCGTCATATCCTTGAAGCTTTGCAGCGCTAGCCGGCCCGCTGGTAAAGCCGCGAACACAGCAACGGAAACGATGACGGTGATCGCAAACGCTCCCACCAGCCGCACCGGAAGCACCGAACTCGCTGCCAGCCAGGGCCTCAATGCAAGCATCGCCGCCAGGGAACAAAGCGACGCGCAGAATGACGGAGCGATCGTGATGTAGAAGTCTGAGGTGCGAACCGGGCCGCGTCTGCCCGCAAACCAGAACAGTAGCGGCGTAGTCAGCAAAAGATCAGAAACGGCATAACCAGCGGCGACTCCAAACGCGCCCCAATGCAACCCTGCAACAATCGAAGTGACCGCGATGATCGCGCTGATGATTCCCCACTGAAACAATTCGCGCGCGCGGCCTTGCGTGGTGAACAACCACAAAACGGATCGCGTCACCGGTTGCACGAGCGCGGCCACGCCCAACAGCATGAAGATGCGTCCGGTGTCGCTCCACTTCGGCCCCAACAAAAACTGCACCAGCCAATCGGAAGTCGCGATCATGAAAACGACTCCGGGCATCGTGATCATTGCGATCTTCTCGACGATCTTGAGGAACGCCGCGCGATAACGCGCGGGCGAGTCGCTCAAGCGGCTCAATGCAGGCACGGCCACGGAAATTAGCGGCGCGTTGATCTGCGCCATCGGCATCAGCAGAAGTTGATACGCGCGCGAATAGACGCCCAGCTGGTAAGCGCCCCAAACCTTTCCGATAAGAAGATTGTCCAGGTTGCGCGAGAAGTAACTCATGATGTGGTAGCCGGTGAGATTCCCACCGTACGAAACCATCGACCGCACACCGGCAGCGCGTTTCGGTAAACCCGGCCGCCACCGGCACGCGAGCCAACATCCAACCGTCGTCACCAATGCCAGCACGATTTGATTCACGACCAGGGCCCAATAACCGAAGTGGTAAACAGCGGCAACAATTGCTGACGCCAGCGCAATCGCCAAAGCTGAAATTTCGATCACCGCCGTCACCGCGAATCTCATCTGGCGAATCAGGATCGCTTCGTGCTGGATCGAGAGTCCCATCAGCAGCGTCGCAATCCCGTAGCCAATCGTGATCCCGATTAGCCGCGGTTCTTTGTAGAACCATGCAGCTAACGGCGCGGCGGCGATGGTCAGCAGCGCAATCGCAGCACTCAACGCGATGTTCATCCAGAACAGCGACGTCACTTGATCGTGCGTCAGTTCCGACCATTTCATGGTCGCCGTCGACAGACCCATGTACTGAAACATGCCGAGGAAGCCGACGATGATCGCGACCATTCCGATCAGTCCGTAATCCTGCGGCGTCAACAACCGAGCCAACACGATCGCGGACAACGTGCTCAGTCCAAACTTGCAGAGTTGCGCGCTCAGCGTAACCGCGCCGCCACGCGCCGAACGCGCGCCGAGATCTTCCTGCAAATGCTCGGTGCGGAAATAACGATCGCGCTCGTCAGGGGCAAACTTGTGCGTGGGCAAAGCTTCGGGCATCTCGGAAATGTTTGGCGGGGCTCAGCGTGGTGGGCCACAGGCGGGAAAACTGCCGCCAACATTATACAAGATTAACAACACTGCTAATCCATGAATTTTCGAGACTAGGAGAAGATTTCTGAGGAATTACGCGATTTTCCCGCTAGAATCGAACTTGGCGCGCTGATTCGCCTGCCCAGACCGGAGATTGCCCTGAATCCAGACAACCCTAGGATGCGCGTGTTGCAACTCGCCCCGCGAGTTTGTTGGCCGCTCGACACGGGTGCGAAGCTGCGGAACTATCACCTGGCGCGCGTCCTTTCGCGTGACGCAACTGTGACGCTGCTGGCGTTTGGTGATTCATCAAGCGCGGAGCTCCACGCCGTTTACGATCAAATCGTCAGGGTCCCACGCGGCAGCGGATACTCCCTGGGTAAGCTGTTGCGAGGCGCCGTGGGTCGCACGCCGCTGCCGCTGCTCAATTACACGTCCCAGGAAATGACCGGCGCAGTCTCGCGTCTATTTGCGGAGAATGAATTCGACGTAGTGGAGGTCGAGAGCATTCACTTGATGAATTACGTGCGCACGATTCGCGCGAGTGCCAAACGAGCGCTCGTGATCTGTGATTGGCACAATATCGAATCTGAGTTGATGCAGCGATACAGCGAACAGGAAAAGAGCGCGCCGCGGCGTGCCTATGCGCGGCGCACGGCACGACTGATGAAAGATTTCGAGCTGCGCGCTTTATCGGAGTTCGACGCTCACATCGCGGTCAGCGAGCGCGACGCGGAAGCGCTACGCAGTGTGAATCCTTCGGCAAAAGTTTTCGTGATTGAGAATGGCGTCGATAGTTCCTACTACGCATCGGAAGGATCAGGCTCGCCTGCGCAGAAGAGGATCGTCTTTGTGGGTTCGATGGATTATCACGCGAACGTTGAAGGCGTGGCGAGGTTTGCTCGCAACGTCTGGCCCGCAGTTCATCAGCAGAAGCCGGGGCTCGTCTTCACGATCGTCGGTAAAGATCCTGCGCCTGTGGTGCGCGACCTTTCATCAATCAAAGGAATCGAAGTCACCGGCAGAGTAGCCGACGTTCGGCCTTATTATCGCGAAGCGATCGCTGCAGTTGTTCCGTTGAATGTCGGAGGCGGAAGCCGCTTAAAGATACTGGAAGCGATGGCGGCCTCCGTGCCCGTAGTTTCGACCACGCTGGGCGCGGAAGGCTTACATGCTCGTGACGGCGAGAATATTCTGATTGCCGATGGTGAAGATCGTTTGACGAAAGCCGTCATCGACCTGGTAAGCGACGAGAAGTTGCGCGCGCAATTGGTCTCAGGTGGCCACGCGCTGGTCGCAGAACGCTATGATTGGGCGCGACTGGGCGCGAAGCTCTTTGAATGCTATCAGCATCTTCTTTCCGAACGCGGATGAAAACACTGAAGCTCGTCACACTTGTCGAAGCCACGACGATGAACGCCGTGGCCAGGATCGTGCTCGAGTTTTTGCGCACGGCGAAAGAGTTGTCTGGCGCCAACGCTGATTTTCCGTCGATTGATGGTTCGATCATTACCTTTGATCGAAGTGCGGATGATGACGCGCCCAATGAGTTCGTCGCAACGGCGCGTGCATCCGGGCTGGTGGTTGATGTGGTCCGGGAACAAAGGCGTTTCGACCTGTCAGTGATTCCCGCACTGCGTGAAGGGATAGATGCGCGACGGCCTGATATCGTGATCACGAATTCGGTTAAATCGCACTTCTTATTCTGGCGTTCCCGGCTAAACAAGAACTATCCGTGGGTTGCTTTTCATCACGGCTATACGACGACCGATCTGAAGATGCGGGTTTACAACCGGCTCGACCGTTGGTCTTTGCCTAAGAGTGATCGGGTTGCGACCGTTTGTCAGGCTTTCGCAAGCCAGCTCTCGCGCGAGATGAAGATTCCGCAAGAACGAATCTTTGTGCAGCACAACGCAATCAGGCCGCAACCAAAACCGGCGACCCATGAAGTGAACGAGCTGAGACGAAGATTCGGAATTGCGGAAGCCGAGCGCGTGGTGCTGTCGATTGGACGCCTATCGAAAGAGAAGGCGCACGCAGATCTGATCGAGGCCTTTAAGACACTGCAGGTAATCAACTCCGATCTGCACTGCAAACTTTTGCTTGTAGGCGACGGTCCTGAACGCGGAAGTTTGGAAACAGCAGCACGCGCGTCCGGTCAAAATGATCGGATAACTTTCGCGGGACAAGTCAACGACGTCCAGCCGTTTTACGCTGCCGCTGATGTGTTCGTGCTGCCGTCACTCAGCGAAGGCTCGCCCAATGTTTTGCTCGAAGCTATGGCTGCCGAAGTCCCGATTGTCGCCACGGCGGTTGGTGGCGTGACTGAAATTGTAGCTGACGAAGAGAGCGCGCTGCTGGTCCCGCCGAAGAACCCGCACACACTCGCGGCCGCAATCGATCGAGTGCTACGGGATTCCTCGCTGGCGCAACGGCTAACGACCGTCGCATCCGCTCTGGTGGCCCGCGAGCACTCGCCCGAAGCGTATGCGCGAAGCCTAATCAGTTTGTATCAGGAAGTAATCGAACAGCGCGGAGCATTAAGTCACAGATAAACACAGATGTGACAGATATGAGTTTGTGCTGATCTGTGTAAATCCGTGTTCATCTGTGGCTCGATTTGCGTTCTTCATAATGAGGCTAGCAGTTAATAGTGCGTCCAGTAGTAAGCCATCTTCACGTATTCGCCGGCGACGACTTTCCATCCCCACCGAAGTGACCACCAGCGCCAGCGCGAAGGCGTCTGCGATCCGGGCGGAGTTGGATCAATGCCAACCTGAATGCCGCTGCCTTCGCACGCACGACGCATCGACCAAAACGCGCGACGAGAGTGATAAGCAGACGTAACGATCAGAAGTTTTTTCAGATGGTGCGTCGCCGCGTGATCGCGAATCAGCACGCTCTCTTCGTAAGTCCCGAGCGCGCGACCATCGGCCAGCTGGATACGATCCGCAGGCACGCCCTGCTGCTGCAATCGTCTTGAGGCCAGTTCGTAGAAGTAAGGATTGCGTTCTTCCCGATGGTCCCATCCGCTAATCAAACCGTCGTTCGTCAAAACGATCAGCGGCGCGCGGCCTTCACGATAAAGCTTAGCCGCCCAGTCAGCCCGCTCGAGATAGGTGGACGAACCGCTGAAGATCACAATCGCATCCGCTGCGGGAAGATCGGCCTTTACGATCAGCAGTTCCGCTGCCGCCCATGCGAACACAGGCGCGAGCGCAATCAGCAGCAGCGCCGCAATGAGAAAGCGACGCCAGCGCGCCGCTTTCGATTTCACACCCGTCTTCACGGTTCGCTTAGTTTCGGACCACGTTACTGATTCAGTTGCCATTCGATCTGTCCGCGTCCGGTCACGGGCTGTCGATGACCAAGGACTTCGTCGTACAACTCGAGAGTATTTCGCAGATGATGTTCGCTTGAGAATTTGTCACTGACTATGGTCTTGCCGCGCGCGCCCATCTCGCGGGCACGATTGTCGTCGCTGAGCACTTCGATAATTCGGGCGGCCATCTGAGCGTCATCGCCTCCAGCCACGATGAATCCGGTTTGGCCTTCGATGATCGCTTCGCGCACGCCGCCGACATCTGTTGCCACGACCGGTAATCCGACCGCCATGTATTCGAGAATCGCATTCGCAAAACCTTCGGCTTTTGAACTCAGCACACCGACGTGCGAAGCGAATAACAGAGTCGCGACGTCATCACAGCGCCCGATGAAATGTACGTCTTCTGCTATGCCTAGTTGATTTCCAAGTTCGCGCAGGCCCGGCATCAGTTCACCTTCGCCGGCGATCACAAAGGCCGCGTCGGGAACTTGCGCCCGCACCCGCGCCGAGGCCCGCAGGAACATTTCGTGATCCTTTACCGGATTGCGCAGGTTCGCGACGATCGTCATGAAGCGCTTGCCTGTTTCCGGCAATCCAAATTTCGCGCGCGCTGCTTCGCGCGTCAGACCGGGTCGCACCTTCATGCGATCGAGATCGAGTCCGTTGTAATGCTGAATGATTCGTCTCGGATCGACGCCTTCACTAATTAACATGTCTTGCACGACCAGGCAGTTCGCGATGACGCGATGCGCCAACTTGAACGAGAAGCGCTCGACACGCTTCTGCGTCGATGTGCGAAAGCCGTCAGTCTCGCCTTTCGACGTCAGCCGCGCCGGAACGCGCGCGAGATACGCGCCGATCATTCCGAAGATGTTCGTGTAAAAGCAGTGCGCGTGCACTACGTCGATGCGATTCTCTTTGACGTATCTGATGAACCTGCGAAGCTGCTTCAGAAAATTCGAGTCATAGAAGCTGGTCAGCGGATATTCATGGATCTCTCCGATGCCTAATTTCTCAGCCTCAGCTTTTAGTGAACCTTTATCCTGCAAACATGCGAGACGAACATTGACGCGTCCGCTCTCATGCAACTGGCGCAAGAGCTGGAGCGCCTGGCGCTCGCTGCCGCCTTGCTCAAAGCTGTCGATGATGAAAAGGACGTTTGGCTTCATTCTGTTCATAAGCCCGACCATTAGGGAGGCTCCCTTAATCAATCTAGCCTTCGCTCACGCTCGGGCTTCCAACACGCTATCTGATCGGCTGCCAGCGCGCATATCGCTCGCCGCGCAAAAACTGAAACAGGGCAATCACCGAAGCGACATTCGCAAGCAAAAAGTAGTACGGCAGAGCCAGGACGCGACTGCGCACGCCGGACTTCTCAAGCAACCACGAAGCGACTGCACACGAATAACCCAGCATTTGCAGGAGGAAAACGATTCGATAGAGCGGCGAGTCGAACGAGAGAGTTGCCGAAGCCCCGAGGAGCGCCAGCAAAAAGAACGGAACGAAATAGCGCATGACTTTGTGAGAGAAAAGCTGCCACGCGTAAAGGCCGCTGCGATACGGATTCATCATCGCGCGATTCCGCCAAAGGTCCGAGAAGGTTTGCGCTATCACGCGGACGCGCATCTTCATTTCATTGGCCGGACGCTGGTTGGTCTCCTCGGTACAAATCGCGTTAGGTTCAAACACTGCTCGCAATCCCTGCTCAACCATCTTCGTGGCAATGATGAAGTCGCTGCACGCGTCGTTCTCGAGCGGCACATAAGCCGACCGGCGCACCGCGTACAGGCATCCCGAAACACCGATCAGCGAGCACGCGCGACTCTCGTGTCGCTTTAAGAATGTTTCGTAGCCCCAGTAAGACTTTGCGCCGCGCCCAATATCCGACTGATGATGATCGACGTAAACCAAACGACCACCAACGCAACCGACTTGTTCGTCCGCGAAATTCGGAACGATCATTTTCAGAACATCTGCTTGGTAGTTACTGGTCGCGTCGGAGAAGACGACGACATCACCATTCGCCTTTTCGATCGCAGCGTTCTGCGCGGCGGTTTTGCCCAAGCGTTCCGGTTGACGATGAAGCTTCACCCCGCGCGGCGCGAATTCTTTGGCAATCTCGTCTGTGCGATCCGTCGAGCAGTCCGACGCAACGATCACTTCCAAAAGGTCGCGGGGATAGTCGAGCGCCAGCGTATTCTCCAGCTTGGCAGCGAGGGCGCGCTCTTCATTAAAGGCAGTGATAATGACGGTCACCTGCGGCAAGTATTCTCCACGTTTGACGCCGCGGGGCCGCAGCGAACTGACCGCGGCAATCAACATCGGGTATCCGACATACGTGTAGAAAAGCGCCGCCGCACTCAACCAAAAGACAATCTCGCCTGCGAATTTCATGTTTATGCAACCAACGCTTGCTCAGAACTCGCGACTGAAACAGGTTCAGGCTTCTGCTTATGTCCTTTCTCGATCGTCACACTCTTTCCCGTCTCGGATTCGTAAATGCGTCGGAAGCAGACCGCGTATCCAACCAGGTAATAGACGTTCCACACATAAGGCACCGACAGGAAGAAACTCGAAACCATGTACACGAGCAGCGACGCCTGCAAACCCAGCGCGAGGTAGTAGAAGTGCGCATCCTCTTTGATGCCGAACGTTTGACGCGTGATCGCAGACAGCTTTCGCAGCGGCTTGACGATGAACATCGTGTAGAGCGTCAGCGCAATCAATCCCATCTCGGACGCTACCTGCGTGTAAGAGTTGTGCGTCACCAGCCCTCGATAAGACATGTTGGGCTGGTAGTTGCCCATGCCGATGCCCAGGAAAGGATGACGCAGCGCGACATAGGTCGAGCGAAGCAATTCGCCGCGACGCGCATCTGCCGAACCATTGGGATCGAGTTCAGGAATGAAGATCGAGAGCAAACGACTGCCGTAGCCGCTCGGCGCAACAAGAATCATTCCGACAGCCGCAATCAGAACTAGCGCGGCGATTTCGATCTTGCTACGGCGGCCGATCTTGAAGGCGAAGAACGCGAGCGCTATCAGCACGCCCAGAAACGCGCCGCGCGAATACGAAAGCACGATGGCGAAAATCATCAGCGCTGCGCAGATCGCGTGCGTCGTCTTGCGCAAAGGACCGCGTGAACCAAAGAAGAATGCGACCGAAAGCGGCAGCATCGTAACGAGGTACAGCGCCAGGTCGTTCGTGTTTCCAAACAAGCCGGTGCCGCGACCGCCCGCGCGATAGCCTTCGATCGTCATCAGACCAAGTCTATATTCGTTGATCGCGCCGATACTGAGCAGCACCGCGGTAACGATCGAAACCGACAACAGAACCCTCAGGCGCGCTTCAGTTCGAACGACATTGACGATGACGATAAACACCAGGATCGCGCGCATGAACGTTCCGCTGAATTCCTGCCATGCGATTAACGGATCGATCGCCAGCGGAATCGAGAGTGCCGCGGTCAGCATGAACACCAACACGAGATTCACTTCCGAAGGTCGCGCCGTCAGTGTTCCCTCGAGGGTGATTTGCGTCGCCGCAAACGTCGCCACTGTAACTATGCCAACGATCAGCGCCAGCGAATTAGTGACTGACGACGGATAGAACTCTGCTGGACGCGCGTAGAGCACAACGGTGAAAAGGAAGAGTGCTCCAAACGAGAGGACATGGCCGCGTTTGAGAAAGCTGTGTTCCTCGATCGATCGCTCATTCTTCTTGATCGGCTTTAGCATCGCCAGCTCCTGAGGAATGGCGTGAGGCTGCGGCGACTTTAGATCAGCATCCTGATTCACTCGCTGTGAACGCGAGCGAATAACTGACTGATAATCATCTTCAAGGTGCTGCCTGATCATTTTGGCACTCGGTCTGAAAACAAGAGAAGCGCAGGATGGGCCCGCGCTTCTCAATTTCTCTTCGATATCGTCAACGCGATCCGCGTTAGCTTGCCATCGCCTGACTCTCGGTCGGGACCATCGTGCGGACGCGCTCACGCAGGGCCAACTCGAACATGCGCGCTTCCTCGACTTGGGTAAAGGACAGGGCGCGCAATTCCTGCTCGATGCGGCGCCGGTAGTCCGATACCAAAGAATCAGAAACGCCTAATGTGGCCGCAACTTCCAATTGCGTCGCGTGGTCGGGGCTCAAGTAACAGTGCCAAAGCACGCCAATCATGCGGTTGTACTGCTTGATTTTGCCGCGGACGTTGTCATGCAAGCTGACCAGAAACTTGTCGACACAGCCGGCTGCTTCGGCCTGTGATTCGTGACGAAGCAGGCTCTCTTCCGGGTTTTCCCGGAGATCTGCGGGGTCGTAGTGCGGGCCATCTGAATCCGGATCATCTCCGCCCAGCGGCACCAGGTAGATGTCCATCACCGGCAGTCGCGACATCACCAGACTGCGCAAGCTGCGGACATCCGCCGGCCCATCGATCGCTTCGAGGACACTAACGATCAAATCTTCGAGATCAGAATTGCTGATCACTATCTGCGCATCGCCGGTGCAGCCAACCATGCGCGTGTCGCGCTGACGAACCGGAATCATGTGCGCGCGCTGCTCCATCTCGTGCGAGCCACGGTTGGGCTTGTTGTCGGGCCATTCACTCAGGCCGTACACGCGGTCAGCAAGACGCCGGTGCAGCTCTTCGCTTTGGCCGATGCTATCAAACCGGCGGAAGTTAGAACTCGATTGAATCAACGTTGAGATGCGGCGGGCGAGGCGATAGCTCTCGGGATGTCGCTTTCGCAATTCAGCCGTCAACAGATTCGTTAGTTCGATCTGGCCGATCTCGCATTCGATCTCGGCATCCGTCATCGACGTGTCGAGGTAATGCTGAAAACGAGATTTGGTCAGTAGTTGCACGAACAACTCCTGAGTCAGATCTGTGTAAGCGCTGGTGGCGCCTTCCTCGATGAGCAAACCCGCGCTGCGCGAGGCGCGCACGAGAGGGTGATTGCTGACAATGCGATGAAGCTCAGCCCACAAGCGGTTAACGTCAGAGTTGCGCAAACTGTCGACCCAATGTCCGGCTCGGGCGCTGCGTTCGGCCGAGCGGCTGGGGCGCGACACTTCACGAGGCACACTGACGCTGGAATCCTGCGTAGTCTTTTGAGTGATTGATTTCACGGTAGTTGTCTTGGTCCCGAGGATGAGAGTGGATGTTCACTAGTTGGCGGCTAGTGACTTGAGCGATGATCACTGCATCCGATTTGGCTGAACGTCTTGCCTATGACAAGCAGAATCTGATCATCCGTTATGGAAAAAGCGTGAGATGCTGGGGCAACCTGCTCGGCTGAGAGAGCGACGGCCTGATCAAAACGCGTGCAGCTTCTGTTGTTAAATTCAGTCCCGACGGATTTCGCATCGCCGACCTTCTCCTGCCATTGATGCGTTGGGGAACTGGAGGTTCGACAAGGAGCGTCAAGGCCGCTTATCGAAACTGCGGGAATCAAGGAGTGGTTCGCTCCCTGATCAACCTACAGCCATATTAACAAACAGAGTTGACAATGGGCAACATTTTTTTACACAGCAGGTAAAGCGTTGAAAACATTAGGCGAAACCGCTGCCGCTGTTCATCAGGTCTCTGGAACTTTCCGGCTATTCGTTCTTTGATGGTCATGGTTAGGTGTATAGAGCTTAGGGAAATGTCATCACCATCTTTCCAAAGATTCCGTAAGACTGCCGCCTGTCCGTCGTCGGAAAAGCTGCTCGATCATCATCAACATCGGCTCCCACTCTACGATCGCGCGGCCATCGAAATTCACTTGCGTGGCTGCGACTTTTGCAGCGCTGAGTTGCAACTGCTGAAGTGTTATCGCGCAGGAGAAAGTTCTGCGTCTCGGGCGACAGAGATACCTCTGGATTTTCGACGGCTGGCTGAAGATCTGCTGAGCAATGGTACGCGAGGATTTGTTGGTGCGTCCGGGCTATTGAAAACGCAGCGATGGTCTCACTGAACTCTGAACTTACTCTACACTGCCGCTCTCTTCATGCCTCGGCAGTTCAATTGTAAATCTGCTTCCTTGTCCGAAGGTTGATTCCACCTTGACTTCCCCACCGTGTGCCTTCGCGAGGTGCTTGACGATGGCCAGCCCGAGGCCAGTACCACCGAGTTCGCGCGAACGCGCGCGATCGACTCGATAAAATCTTTCAAACAGACGCTCGAGATGATGCGAAGGAATTCCCTCGCCGGTATCTTCAACTGAGATCCGATCGTTATCAGATCTGCTCAACGTGATCGAAACCGTGCCACCGTCGCGATTGAATTTGATAGCGTTCTCGATCAAGTTCGTGAGCATCTGTACCAGACGATGCGGATCGGCAAACACGTGCGAATTGCTGGGAACCAGATTGCGCACAGCTATGTTGCGAGAGGTGGCGCTGGCTGCCACGCTGTTAATGACATCTTCGACCAGCGCATGCAACGGAACAGGTTCAGGGTAAATCTTTACATTGCCGGCTTCGATCGCGCTCAGTTCCAAAATGTCGTCGATCAAGTGATGCATGCGCGCGGCGTTTTTCTGAATAATCGTCAGAAAGCGTTGATTGTTGTTTGGATCATTCAGCGCGCCCGCTTCGAGCGTTTCCGCGAGCGCAACAATCGAGGTTAACGGTGTGCGTAGCTCATGAGAGACGTTTGATAAGAATTCCTGGCGGATCAACTCGAGACGTTCCAATCTGGTCACATCAAAGAAAACACCGACAGCGCCTCGCGTGCCGTTATTCGTGTGCAAAGGTACGACGCGGAGATCGAACACGCGCCGATCGGGCGCGAAAGTTTCCACCTTCACGCCCGCGCGTTCGCTGCCTCGCACACCTTCAAGAAATGCTTCGTAAATCGCGGGATTTCGAGTTAATTCGGTGAGTCGTTTTGAATTGATCGAGTCGCCTGCGTTGGTGAAGAGATGCTTCGCGGCATGATTTGACGCGACCACTCGCATATCGTTATCGATCACGAGCAGTCCTTCACTCATCTCGTTCAGCGTGGCATTCAACAAGTCGATGGGGAACTCTGTCGTGGCACTCAGACTTGGCTCATCAGTTCCTGGTTGCGCGTCCGCACGACGGGCGATCCACAAACCGATGCCGAATCCAGCGAAGAGGCCGGCTGCTCCAAACGCAAGCCAGCGAAACGTTGTAAGCAGGAATATAGAAGAGATTGCGATCGCGGCAGCGACGGCGATTAGAACAACAGCGAAGCGCCGATAGTTAGCCATCAACCTGATCCGCAGACGACGAGGGTGAATCACAACCGGTGAAGCGGTAGCCGACGCCTACCACCGTCTCAATGCAGTCGCCGCATGTTTCGAGTTTCTGTCGCAGCCGGCGAATGTGCACATCAAGCGTGCGCGCATCACCGTAATAACTGTAGCCCCAAACCTGATCGAGCAACTGCTGACGAGTAATCACGCGTCCCTTTTTCTTCGCCAGCGTCGACAGCAACTGAAATTCCTTATGCGTCAGCTTCACGTTCTTGCCGTCGCATGAGACGCGCACATCTTCAAAATCAATTCGCAAACGCCCATCTTCATAGGATTCGCCCGCCTCGCCTTCGATCCTGCGCAGAACTGCGCGCACACGCGCGAGCAGCTCGCGCACCGAAAACGGCTTCGCGATGTAATCGTCCGCGCCCACATCCAAACCCGCGACGCGGTCCGCTTCAGAAGTTTTCGCCGTCAGCATGATGATGGGTGTCTTGCGCGTCTGGTTCTCGCGACGCAGACGCCGGCACAATTCCATGCCGCTCATTCCCGGCAGCATGAGATCAAGGATGATCAGCCCCGGTGAATTCTGCGCCTCCAGCGCCAGCTGCAAGCCTTGCTCACCGGTTGAGGCAATTGTCGAATGAAAGCCGGCCGCGTCGAGATTGTAGCGAACGCTCTCGGCGATATCGGGATCGTCTTCGATGATTAGAGCAGAACGCGGCATGCAGAACTGGGTGTGAAATCCGTTTTAGGTCACCAGGGAATGAATCAATTCGATAATGAAGAAAGAAATGGCGGCGAAGACGGCCGCTGCTGGAATCGTGAGAATCCACGCCCAGACAATTCTGCCGGCGACGCGCCACTTAACCGCGGACAGTCGGGTTGTCGATCCGACACCGGCGATCGCGCCGGTGATCGTATGCGTCGTTGAGACGGGAATACCCATAAATGTCGCGGCAAACAAGGTAATCGATCCCGCAGTCTCAGCACAGAAGCCGCCGACCGGCCGCAGCTTGGTAATCCTCGATCCCATCGTGTGGACAATTCGCCAACCACCCGACAACGTTCCCAGCGCGATCGCTGCGTGCGCCAACAACACTACATAAAGCGGAATCGCCGGCAGCGCGCCTTTTGGCCCCATCTGAAGACCGAACAAGCCGCCTGTCGCGAGCACCGCGGTAATTATTCCCATCGTCTTCTGTGCGTCGTTACCGCCATGGCCCAGAGAATATGCTGCGGCCGAGAGCAACTGACCTCGGCGAAATGTTTTGTCCACCTGCGCCGGCGTCCATCGATGAAATATCCAATACACGGC
>DATLVM010000304.1:0-5269 GCA_035577445.1 Pyrinomonadaceae bacterium | reverse complement strand
GTCCCGGTCGGAGATGCGACGCTTTGGCATGCTCATCGGAACGACAATGTGGTGGTCACGGTCACAGGTACGAAGCTGCACATTGAAACTGTGGGCCGCGATCCGGTCGATACTGAATGGAAGTTCGGCGAGGTGCGATTCAGCAAGGCGACTTACGTTCATCGCGCGATGAATGTCGGTGCGACCGCATTTCGTAATCTGACGATCGAACTCTTGAAGCCGACGTCCTTTCTCAAGGATGCTTCGAACCTGCCGAAGGAAACGGGGCGCGAGCCCATCCTCGAAAATGATCGCGTGCGGGCCTATCGCGTGACGCTGGCGCCTGGCGAAGCTACGCCAAAACATACTCATCCGCTGCCCGGCCTCTCGATCGCGTTGGCGGACGCCGATATCGAAATCACCACCGAAGGCCAGTCAACGCCTGATCGACTCTCGGTCAAGATCGCCGATGTTCGCTGGCGCGCGGGTGCGGTTACTCATTCGGTCAAGAATGTCGGCAAGACTCCGTTTGAAGCTGTCGATATCGAACTGAAATGATTGTCATCCAGACAAACGCCGTAGTAACTTAACCGCGCTTTTTGAGCCATCCCGATGGGCAAGGAAAGGAATTTCGATCATGACAAAACGAATCTTAGGAATAGCCATTCTCCTTCTTGGCTTAACGGCTATCGGCCAGGCCGCAACTCCGGATCAACCGTTCATGCAAGCTGCGCGCGCGGACCTGGTGAAGGCCAGGGCTGAGTTGCAGCTCGCGATGCGCGACAAGGGCGGACATCGCGCGAAGGCGCTGTCGCTCGTCAATCAGGCGATCGCGGAAGTGGACAGAGGCATCGCCTTCGACCGACGGCATAATCACGCGGTTCGGGTAGATCAGCCGCACATGCAGGCGGCGCTGGATGCATTGAACAACGCGAAGGGCAATCTCAATCAAGCAACAGCCGACAAGGGCGGTCATCGCGCCAAAGCGATCGAGCTGGTTAAGGCTGCGATTGATGAAGTGAATCTCGGAATACAAGCAGCTCGGTAAGGAAAGCAACAGCAAAGGGCAAAGAGCTAAGAGCAAAGAGAAGGCGGCGTCTTGAAGCCGCGATTGAGAACGGCAGAGACTCTTTGCGCTTACCCCTTTGCCCTTTGCCCGTTCTATGAAAGCAGTCATCTTCGACCAACACGGCGGGCCCGAGGTTCTTAAGCTCGCGGAAGTTCCCGATCCTCAAATCAAAGCGCACGAAGTTTTGATCGAAGTGCGCGCCTGCGCGCTGAATCATCTCGACGTCTGGTCGCGCAACGGGTTGCCGGGAATCAAGATTCCGCTACCACACATTCTCGGCAACGACATTGCCGGGGTTGTGCGCGAAGTGGGCGAGCTGGTCACTTGGGCCAAAGCCGGCGACGAAGTGATGATTCAACCCGGCGTTTCGTGCGGTCACTGCGCTGAGTGTCTGGCTGGTCGCGACAACATGTGCGACGAATACGACATCATCGGCTATGGACGCGATGGTGGTTACGCCGAGTTGGTCGCCGTCCCTGGCGTAAACGTCATCTCGAAACCTAAGAATCTGAGTTGGTCTGAAGCGGCGGCTTTGCCGCTGGTTACATTGACTGCGTGGCACATGCTCGTGGCGCGTGCAGACGTACAGCCCGGTGAAGATGTTTTGGTTCACGCGGCCGGCAGCGGCGTTGGCTCGATTGGAATTCAGATCGCGAAGCTGCGCGGCGCGCGCGTGATTACGACTGCGAGCTCAGACGAGAAGCTTCGGAAGGCGCGCGAACTCGGCGCGGACGAGACGGTCAATTACACCCGTGATGATTGGCCCAGGGAAGTGAAGAAGCTAACGAACGGCCGCGGAGTCGATGTCGTGTTCGAGCATACCGGCGCCACGACGTGGCCAGGCTCGATTTTGTCTCTAAAAAAAGGCGGCCGGTTGGTAACCTGCGGGGCGACGAGCGGCTTTGAGGCGCGCACGGATTTGCGCCACGTTTTCTACCGTCACCTCACGATTCTGGGATCGATGATGGGATCGAAATCCGACTTGCTGGCGGCGATGAAGTTTATTGAGTCTGGTCAGATCCGAGCTGTGATTGATCGAACTCTGCCACTCGCTGAAGCGCGCCAAGCTCACGAACTGATGGAAGATCGTGCGCAGTTTGGAAAGCTAGTGCTCACCGTGTCAGAAGCCCGACCGTAAGGCAGGGCTTGGTTTATCGACAAATTCGCATGAATTAAGCGAGCCCTCCCTTACGGTCGGGCTTCTGACACTACTTCCCCGAATAATCCTCAATCTTAAATCGCTTCTGAAGATTCGCCATCTGGGCCGGTTCGAGCGGGAAATTCGATCCGGCGATGACGCGATTCTGATCAGTCTTGACCCAATCCACGACCTTGGGTGCGTTTGTGCGCAGCACTTGCGAATCTTCAGGCGCCAACTCTTTTCCGTCCTTGCGCGAAAAGATCCAGACGTACGTGAAGTGCGCGTCGCGAACGTACTTGAGATCGCGCTCGAACTGCGTCGCAGGGGTTGATTCGGGTCGATAGGTCGACGTGTCAGGTGTTTCATCGTCGGTCGAAGCACCTCGGCGACAGGAAGAGTTTGAGGCGACCACAGATGTCGCGAGGATGATCAGTGCAATGAATTGTCCTGAGCTTTTCATATTCTGAATGCGCCGACTATCGATTGGTTTTTCGCTCCGTTAGGAGCGAGATGTTTATAGAACCGGATCGATAATTAGATCAACTAGCTCCGTTAGGAGCGGAATCTGTCATTTATTCATTACGCTCCTAGCGGAGCTACTCACCTTACCACCAGCGAAGTTCTATAAATATGACGCGCCTAGCGGCGCTCAATAGAATCAGCACGCGTCGCGTGCTTTGCGGGCAAGATGCCCGCGCTCCGCTAAGGCGAGTTCTCATTGTTGTCGTTGTCACCGCCGGCGGATTTGTCGTCGCCGTTCTTCTTCTCTTCCGGGGGCGGTTCAGCTTTTTGATCGCGAATGTGCAGCACGCTGCAATCCGCATCTTCATAGACGCGGTCGAACCAACCGCTGCTCAACGCACGATCATAAAATGAATCATGATCGCTGGTGTTGTCGCTGAAGACCCAGCGCGATCCGAACTTGTCGCGAATCAAAGGCCCGGGATCATCTTCATCGCCTAAAGTGATTCGCTCGTAAAGCTTCGACAGGTCAGCATTCTTGTCGTGCAGGTAAGTGGGATCGAGGCCGGAAATGTAAGTGTGCGTCGGATCGTAGTAGAACAGCCGCGGAAAGTCGTCCCAGTCGGTGTTGAAGACGATCTCGCCTGCCGGTACATTCGCGCGTATCCACAGCGCGCCCTTCGCATAATGATCCCTTGGATCGCTGTCGCGGATGTCTTTGGAAGTTCGATAAACGTTCGCGAACAGCGCCGCTCCCAACGCCACAGTGACGGCAGCGACCTTGATGAATTGCCACGTCTCTTCCTGCTTCGTTTCCTTCTTCCCCGCCGCTGTTTCTTCTCGATCGAGAAAGGGTTGCAAGTCTTCCAGCACGTCATCGGGCAAATGCGTGAACACCGCGCGGCCGCGCCAGTAGCTCTCGAGTGTGAACGCCGCGAAGAGAATTGCGAATGGCGGAAAATATTCGGCCATGCGCTTCCAACGCAGGATCATCAAGAGTAGCGCCGTCGCGAAAACCAAGAAGTACAGCGGCCGTTTGGATTGCTCACGATCATTGAAGTCGAAGGTGATGAAGCCGACGAACATCGCCGCCAGAGCGACGTAACAGTTGCCGAGAAATTCCCAGGTGTCGTAGGGATACCACTCCTGACCCACCTTGGTTGAGAAGCCGCCGGCGGTGATCTTCACGCGCGCGTGCTCCCAAAACAGATAGAGGTTCCGCGGAAAGTACGGATTGAGAATCAGGCCTAAGGCTGACCCGGCCAGCACGAACGCGAGGGGTCGCCATTCGAATCGCTCTTCAGTCCAGGCAATGACCGCGGTCCAAATAACCGCGGCCAGGATCAGCAGCACGAACATGTCATACGTCCAGGCGAAGACCAGCGCGAGCGGCAGTAGTTGCCAGTACTTTTTCTCGAAAAGGAAAAAAGTACCGAGAACGAGAAAAATGATTGCGAAGGGCGGCGCCTTCGTCATGTTCATTCGATAAAGAAACGGAGCCGAGCAGGCGAGCAGCGCGATCAGCCAAATCAGACGATAGCGAATTTCATAACGAACGATCAGCCAGTAACAGAAAAATACCGCGATGGTCGCGAACAAGATCGCGGAGATTTTCGCGCCCGTCTGCATCTCGCGAAACCATGAGAAGGGGATCAGGATGATGTGATACAGCAGATGATGATCGACGTACTGTGCAGAGTTCAGCGTCGTCAGCGGCAGCCAGGGAAACGCCGGCGGAAAGTGTCCCGCGCGCATATTGTCCCAAATCAAGCGCGCCCACTTGATGTGATAGTAGCCATCGTAATCACCGCAGCAGATCGCTCCGGTTGAGTACTGTAGCCACGAAAAGATCAGCGCGATCGCAATTGCTCCGGCGAATAGATCGGCTGATCGAATTGCAGATTCGGACTTGAACCAACTCTTGAGTCGCGGTTTGGGATTTTCGGCGGGGGGCCCTTCCTGAATTTCTTCCATCCGTGAGAAAGAATGCCGGAAGGAAACAAACAAAGCAATAGAAAAAAGCGGGCAGGATGCCCACGCTCCGTGAGGAAGCGATAGATTAACGCAACAGTTTTTCTCTTCAGTGCTCGGCGAGCAACTCGCCAATCAAATCAAGCAGCTGCGATGGATTGATAGGCTTGGTGAGATGCGCGTTAAAGCCCGCGCGCAACGAGCGCCCGCGATCGTCGAATTCGGTGTAGCCGGTAACGGCGATCATCGGCGTCAGGTTGTAATTCGAGGAGTTGCGCAGCGCCTCGGCCAATTCATATCCATTCATCTCAGGCATACCGATGTCTGAGATAACGAGATCGAAAGTTGTAATCTCAGCCAACTGGAGCGCGGCGCCGGCAGAATTCGCCGTCGTCACGTCGTAGCCCGCGTGTTTCAGAAACAACGCGATCATTTCGGTGACGTCGATAATGTCGTCGACCACTAAGACGCTGCGGTGTGAATGGTGACCGCGACGCTTGCTTGCCGCGCGTGTCTTCACCGATCGCTTGGTGCGTTTTGTGCGACTGGCCTGCCGTGGCTTAACTTGATGTGACTCTGCTGATGGAATCGAGGCGCCTAAATGATCCTTGGCTGGAGTCATAAACACTCGCAGACTGAATGCGAAT
>DATLVM010000303.1:0-33555 GCA_035577445.1 Pyrinomonadaceae bacterium | reverse complement strand
CTGCAAAGCGTAAGCACGAATCTTGTTGAGAATGCCGATGCCGCGGCCTTCCTGTTGCTGATACACGATCGCGCCCCGACCTTCTTCCTGAATCATTTCCATCGTGCGATGAAGCTGCGGCCCGCAATCGCACTTGTTCGATCCAAATACATCGCCGGTCAGGCACTGCGAATGGATGCGGATCAGCGTCGGGATATCCGGACGCAGCTCGCCCTTTGCGAGCACGACGAAATCTTCATCGCTGATCGTCGAACGATAACCGATGAGGCGAAAGTCGCCCCAGTCTGTCGGCAGCTTCGCTTCCGCGACTCGCTGGACAGTTAGATTGCCGGGCGCATTCGGACAGACAAGCGGTTCGAGTGGAATTTTGCTGGCAGTACAACCCATTGATAGCCTCGGACTAAGCCTAATGTATCTTCAGAGATTTTAAGGATTATAAGAGCAGGGCAGCACACAAACCAAGGAGGCGGCGTCGAGAGCACTCGCTGAGTGGGCATGAAAACTCGCGACGGCTGCGAAGGGTTTGGATTATGCAAGCGAGAAAATAATTGCCGTTAACCAAAGCGACACGATAAGATACGGGTGGCTCCGGCGATTCTTTTTCCCTCTTGCGCCTTCGCCCAGGCCAGAGACTCCAATGCCAAACGGGCCTGAAAATACTTCGCTGACCCACCCCCCTGAAGAGATAGACACTTTTTCGGGTCAATATAACCGGCGCAACGAACGCCGGCCGGCACTCGTGTTCCTGCGAGGAGAGTTATTGGCTGTCCCCATTCCGCTGGAGCGAGAGCAGGTGACGATGGGCCGAGCTCTCGACGCCGACATTCGCATCAACGATGCGCGCGCGTCGCGCCTGCATGCGCGTATCACTACGCAAACCGATCCGGCGACAGGCGAGACGCGCTATTACCTGAGCGATCTGGGTTCGACCAACGGAACGCTGCTTAACGGCGCCCCGATCGAGCAGGCCGTGTTGGAAGACGGCGACAAATTCGAAATCGGCGATCAACTGATTCGGTTTGAGATGCTTGACGAAATTGATGTCGAGTATCAACAGCAAATTCATCGGCTGCTGGTGCACGATGATTTGACTGGCCTGCTGACCAGTAAATCATTCTTCTCTGAATTGCGTCGCGAAGCCTCGCGCGCCGAAGCGGAGAAGATTCCTTTCTGCGTGTTGATGATGGACATCGATTACTTCAAAGAAGTAAATGATACGTATGGCCATCTGGTCGGCAGTGACACGCTGGAAGAAGTCGGCGACGTGATTAAGAAATGCCTGCGCGCGGGCGACGTGGGTGCGCGTTTCGGCGGCGAAGAATTTGCCGCGTTCCTGCTGGACGCCGATTATTCCCAAGGTCTGATTGCGGCTGAGCGCGTGCGTTCCGGCATCGAGAAGCATGAGTTTCCTGTCGTCCGTCGCGGCAGTGAGGAAGAGCCGCGCACACATCACATTACTATCAGCATCGGCGTTGCCTCGTATCCTGAGGACGCGAAGGATCCGATCCAACTAGTTGAGATGGCCGACTCAGCTCTATACAAAGCGAAGCGAAATGGCCGGAATCAGGTTTGCCCGTACCGGCCGGCGGCCAACACGGAAGTTGTCCGCATGCGGCCCCGTAGTAAGGAAAATCCACAGGAGTCTAATTGATGAACCTCAGACTAAGCGTCATCATTCTTTGCCTGCTATTTCTTGCATCGTGTAACTCGACACAAACCGGATCCACAACGAACGCGCCCGCGAACTCTGCTGCAAATTCGGGCGCGAACTCTTCGACTTCACCTGCCGCAAACACCGCCGCGGCAGTCAAATCGAAAGTAGACCCGTGCAGCTTGCTAACCAGCGACGAAATCAAAGCGGTGCAGGGCGAAGCCTTCGCCAACGCGATGCGCTCTGATCGCCAGGACGGTGACTTCATCGTCGGCCAGTGCTATTACGCTCTGCCCACTTCAGTGAACTCGGTGGTCGTGAACGTGACGACTGCCAGGGACACGGCCGGCGCGCCGAATCCCCGTGACTTCTGGGAAGGCACGTTCGGCAAAGAAGCGGGTGAAGCAGAGGAAGGCGATCGAGATAAGAAGGAGCGCGCGGATCGAGAGAAAAAAGAGCGCGCAGAAAAAGCAAAAGCAGGCGAGCGCCGTGCAGAGGAAGAGGGCGAAGAAGCGGCAAAACCCGAGAAGGTGAACGGCCTCGGGGATGAAGCTTTTTGGATCGGCAGTCGGGTCGGCGGCGCGCTCTATGTGCTGAAGAAGGACTTGTACTTTCGCATTAGCGTTGGCGGCGCCGGCGACGAAAAAGCCAAGTTGAACAAATCCAGGACGCTGGCGCAAAATGTGCTGAAGCGACTTTAGGTGTCCGCAGCCCGACCGTTAGCGAGGGCATCGTCACCTTACGCGCCCTTAGGCAAGCTCGGCAGGTTTATTCAACAGGAGATTATTCTATGAAACGAATTGTCATCGCGTTGGCGGCGATTGGTTTTCTGGCTGGTACTGCTTTCGCTCAACAATCTACCGAGCAACGTGCGGCGCTCAGTGACGCCGCGACTGGCCTTGACGCGAAAGGCGCACCAGCGATTGAAGCACGTCTGTTGACTCAAGTGCTGAACGGCTCAGACGAATCTCCGGTGACGAATGTGAAGATCGCTGTGAAGAACGTCACGCCGATTTTCTATACCTACATCAGCGGCTGGGCGACTTTCTACGATGCGAATGCAACGCGGTGCGGCGAAGGTGTGTTCAAGCTGGACGCGCTCGCGCCACAGGAATCCGCTGAAGTCGACACGCCCGGCTTGCGTCTGCGTTGCTCACCTTCGACTTGGCGCGTCGTCGCGACGAATCTCGTGACGCGCACGGTCGACATCGCAAAGCCAGTCGAAACTCAAGTTCCTCCAACGGAACCAACCCCGGCCGCTCAGCCGGCCGCGCCGGTGAATTTCGTTATCAGCATTGACGGCGAAGAGCATCCCATTCAAGTGAACAATCCCATCGTGCTCAAACTGGGAAACCGTAATCGCACGATTGTGCTGAAAGCAGCACAGTAGTCGAAGTTATATGGACCTACCAACCGACCGGTTTCGAAAATGTTCCCCGCGTGTCAGTCATTACTGTTGGAAACTGACTGTGAGCAAGGACTCCTCGACGGATTTGTTTGATGAACTTCGCGTGTGGCAAGAGTGCGACACTGGGAGATCGGTGCGGATTCAGAATTCCTACGGGCTTTCCTAATCGCTGCGTAACAACCTTAATCGGTTCCAGCAAGTCGGAATCATTCGACAGGACGACCGCCAACTCGTATGAATCATCAAAGCCATCGATGAGAAGATGAGTTGCGAGATTGACGTCTGATCCTTTCTCCTCTGTTTTGATTACTCGGACATATCCTCTTCCTGGCGGCGCGAGTGGCATAGTGACCTCGTGCGTGAGAAAAAACCATAAACGATGGATAAATTCGGAACGGTCGCTAACGCTCGTAGAAAAGTTTCCTGGCGCGATCGTTGGTCTGGATCTGAAGGCCTAGGGTTTACCAATGCCGTGAAGTACTTGATCTGCAGAATCTGATCTCGCGGCAAAAGTAGGCGACACATTTCGGCGAGATTAAGCCACTTATAAGGCGTGCCTTTGACTGCTCCGTAATAAAGGTTGAAGCCATCGATGTAAACGTTGACTCTCACTCGGAGACACAGAAGCCGCCTCTCGGCGGCTTCGTACCAGGTTCGCCGCGAACGGCTACTACTGGGCGGTATGCGCGTATTATCTCTTTTGAAACTCAGACTGTCAACGACTTGATCAGCTATGGTTTCCCTTAGGACTCCTAATCACGACAGGCAGCAATCCGGCGCCACGAGGCATGATGTAGCCTTTCTCGAATGGCAAAGCTATCGAGATTCCGTCATCGAGCGAGCGCACTGGAATCATTCGCATTCTGCGTGCATGCTCGGCAGAAAGATCAGTTGCGACGAGAATTCTAAAACGCTCTGCCTTGGTCATCAATGCCCAGGCTGTCTGACCATTGACTTCGTATCCTTCACGCAGGCGAGCTTCTAAAGCGCGCGAGTCCTTCGAATCAAACCACTTCAAAAAGTCGTCGCGGCCCAGGCCGTCGGCGCATTCAGCGAGAAAGACAATCGTGCCTCCGTCAGCGCAAGCGTGCGCGGCCATGTCCAGGGCTTTGTGGGCCTGAATCATGTTTATGTCGTAAGGAGAGCCGCCACAACTGACGATCACAATATCCCGCTTTTCTGAAATCGTTTGCGAGTGGGTCGAAAAATATTCTTCGCACGCGCGGCGGTGCGCTGTCTGCCAATGACCCGCGAAAACTTTTTCCGCGTGGCCCTCTTCATCAACAATCGCACTGATCGAAAACGCAGGATTGATTAGATTCCCGACGTGCTCGCAGGCTTCGCTAACCGCGTTTCCGTCGAGCAAACCTGTGCCGACGCCTTCTCGGCGGCCGCCGCGTTCAAATTCGAGCGCCAGCATGTGGGTCGCTTCTATCGTGCGAGCCGACGCCAGGCCGGGACAGATCGATTTGCGTCCGCCGGTGAATCCCGCGAAGTAATGAAAGCCCACGCCGCCGGTTAGAATCACTTTCGAGAATTCTGTCAGAGCGCGGTTGATTTCAATCGGCTCGCCTCCATCCATCGTGCCGATTTGCATCAGTTGTGAGGCGTCATACGCATTGTGATCGATGGTGCGAATGCGTTGGGCAATGAATGACGTGAGCAGTTGTGTCTTCTCTTCCGGACGAACAGCCCGATGAATGCCGGTGGCGAAAAGGATGGCGATGTCGCCGGCGGTAATGCCGTTTTCGATCAACCGCCGCACGAGTAAGTTCACGATCTGCGCGCTGCCGGTTGCTCGCGTCGCGTCGGAAACGACAATCAGCACTGTATCGCCGGTGACGATTTGGTCGGCTAGCGATGGGCAATCGATCGGTGCATCAAGCGCGGCGATTATCTCGGCATCCGACAATGAATGAGCATTCGCTTGATTTGGCGCGAGGACTTCGAATCGCGCGTCGTCATAGTCGAATTCGATGTGTCTCGATCCGTAACCTAGTTCAATTGTGGGCATGACTTTGCCTATCAATGATGATGCTGGACGATCTTTTGTAAGCAGAACATGTCATTCGGATCGCAGCCTTCAACTTCCACCTGGATGGTTGTGTGAGCGATCCCAAACTTGCTTCTTAATTGCTCGGTCACACCGCGCAGGACATTCTCGCCGCTGCGGACGCTCTGTTCGTTTACCATCACGTGACAGCTGCAACAGATCATACCCGAACCGATCGTCCAAACGTGCAGATCGTGCACCGCCAACACGCCGTGGATCTGAGCAATCGTCTTCTCGACCTCGGCTATGTTCATCCCTGCCGGAGTCGCCTCCAGGAGAACGTCGACCGATTCCTTAAGAATGCCCCAACTGCTGGCAAGGATCAGCATCCCGATCAAAATGGAAACCAGCGGGTCGGCAATGGATGCGCCGGTAACGGCAACTATAACACCGGCGATCACGACTCCGAGGGCCGAGATAGCATCTCCAACCATGTGAATGTAAGCGCTCCGAAGGTTCAGATCATTTTTCGCGTCGCGTCGCAGCCAAAGACTGATTGTCGCATTCATCACGATGGCGAGCGACGCGACGACGATCATCGGCTTGCTGTGTACCGGAGCCGGCTGGCCCAATCGCTGCGCAGCCTCCCAAAAGATCACCAGCGCGATAACGACCAGGGAAACAGAATTGACCAAAGCCGCGAGCGTGCCTACGCGGTGATACCCGAACGTCCGTCGAGCGGTGGAGGGCTTTTGCGCGATCCAGACCCCGTACCATGCGATGATCAAAGCCAGCGCGTCAGCGAAGTTGTGCCCTGCGTCGGACAACAGGGCGAGCGAATGCGAAAAATAGCCGGCGATCGCTTCCGTCACGACAAAACAGAGCGTGATGACGGTTGACCAGGCCAGCCGCTGGCCGGCAGGCGTTGCGCCGTGATGATGTGCGTGCGCCATTCGCGTATCTTAACGATGATTCAGAGAGATGGATCGTAGCAGAGTTCCAGCGAGGGCACGAATGTTAACATCGCTCACCCTTGATGTTAGAATCCTGCGCTTCTCAGGAGATTGTGACAAAACGATCTGACAATCGCTTACGTTGGAGGCCCATGAAAACTCGTCAACGCTTTTTGCTTTTTGCGATCATCGTTTCGCTTGCCCTTACCCTACGTGTTCACGCGCAGAGCTTCACTCTTGAACAGGTGACGAGTTCGCCGTTTCCTTCTGACCTGGTCGTTTCCAAGCGTGGTGACAAGCTCGCTTGGGCGTTCGACGCCGAGGGCAAGCGAAACCTCTGGATCGCTGAAGCGCCGGCGTATGCCGCGCGACAGCTTACGCACTATGATAAGGACGATGGTGGCGAGTTGACCGACCTGGCGATTTCTCCGAGCGGCAACTTGATTGCCTTCGCTCGAGGTAACGAGCAGGGGAAGAACCAAGCCGGTGACTATGCGAACCCAACCACCGATCCCGGCGGCACAAAAAAGGAAGTATGGGTAGCGGACACGCGCACCGGTCGCGTCACACTCATTGGCGAAGGTGAGTCGCCGATCTTCAATGCCACGAGTGACACGGTGGTTTACATCCGGGATGGAAAGTTCTACGTCACGCCGGCTATCGGCGGCAAAGAACGCAGACTATTTGAGATTCGCGGCACCGTGAATTCGCCAGAGCGGTCGCCGGATGGTTCCCAACTGGCTTTCGTCTCGAATCGCGGCGACCACTCGTTCATAACGATTTACGATACGCTCTCAAATCAACTTCGCTTCCTCTCACCGAGCGTCGATCGCGACGTGCTTCCGCGGTGGTCCGCAGATGGCCGCCGCATCGCCTTCATTCGACTGTTCAATATCCAGGATACGTTTTCCATGGATCGAGAGCGGCTTCAACCGTGGGCCATTTTTGTTGCCGATGCGCGCACCGGAGATGCGAAACAGATTTGGCGATCGGGCGATCAAGAGAATGACTCGTATCCGCAAAACGTGGCGGATTTCTGGCATTGGGTCGCCGGGGATCGATTGCTGTTTCCGTCTGAGAAAGACGGCTGGATGCACCTTTATTCAATCTCGGCTGGGGGCGGGGCGTTAACGGCGCTCACGCCTGGAGATTTCGAAGTTGAGAACATCGCACTGCCTCCTGACAAATCGTTCGTGGTATTTTCCACTAACAAGAGCGACATCGATCGTCGTCATCTCTGGTGGGTCGATGTGAAGGGCGGCGCTCCGCGACAAATCACGTCGGGCGAAAGCATCGAGATGTATCCGGTGTTGTTCGATAATGGCCGCCGCGTCGCCTTCCTTCATTCAACTGCGCGCGATCCTTTCATGCCTTACGCAACAAACATCGACGGCTCTAACATGAAGCCACTTGCGCCGCAGGCTTTGCCGCGCGACTTTCCTTCGGCGCAACTCGTCGTCCCGGAGCAGGTGATCTTCAAAGCTGCGGATGGCACTGAAATTCATGGCCAACTCTTTAAACCGAAGAACGCTGCGATGAAAATGCCGGCGCTCGTTTTCATGCACGGCGGGCCGCCGAGACAGATGCTGCTCGGCTGGCATTACATGTACTACTACCACAATTCATACGCGATGAATCAGTACCTCGCGTCGCGCGGCTACCTGGTCTTATCAGTGAATTATCGCAGCGGCATCGGCTATGGTCGCGCGTTTCGCCTGGCGCAACATCGCGGCGCGCGCGGCGCATCTGAGTATCAGGACGTCGTGGCCGGCGCAAAGTACTTGCGCAGCCGCGATGATGTCGATCAGAAGCGCATCGGACTGTGGGGCGGATCGTATGGCGGCTATCTGACGGCGCTGGGCCTCGCGCGCAACTCAGACATATTCAGCGCCGGAGTAGATTTTCACGGCGTTCACGATTGGAGCGTCAATGTCGCCGGATTGCGAGTGCCGACCGACACAGCCGATCGAGTTCGCATCGCGCGCGAATCCTCGCCGATCTCTTCTGTTGATAAATGGAAATCGCCGGTGCTGCTGATTCATGGCGACGATGATCGCAATGTGGAATTCTCGCAGACGGTAAACCTGGTCCGGTTACTTCGTAAGAACGGTGTGTACTTCGAAGAGATAATTATCCCGGACGAGATTCACGATTTTCTGCTGCACAAAACTTGGGTGCGTGGGTATCACGCAACGGCAGACTTTTTTGATAAGCATCTGAAGTGACGGACGTTTCAATGCGCACAATGTTCTGAGATAATCGACTCATGGCGCTAGCAGATATCGGCACGTTAATAGTTTCGAGTCCGGAAATACTATCTGGCCGGCCACGTATTGCGGGCACCGGCGTCAGCGTCAAAAGGGTTGCGGCGTGGTACAAGCTGGGCTTGACGCCGGAAGAGATCGCGGACGAGATCGGCCATTTGTCGTTTGCGCAGGTGTATGCAGCCTTGGCTTATTATCATTCAAATTCTGCGGAAATCGAAGCCGATCTATTAGCCGACAATGAGGAAAGCGAGACTCTTACGCATCAGCATTCTCACCCTCAATCGTGAGTGTAATCCGCGTCTACATTGATGAAGATTCCATGAGCCATGCGTTTGTCCGTGCTCTTAGATCTCGAAACATCGACGTACTTACGGCGCTCGAGGCGAGAATGATTGAGCGCGAAGATCGTGCACATTTGATGTTCGCCGCCGCACAGGGTCGCGTCCTGTACACTTTCAATATCCGAGATTTCTATGCGCTCCACAATCAATTTGTCACTGGGGGTGAGTCTCACGCCGGTCTAATACTCGTGCGACAGCAGCAGTTTTCAATCGGCGAGCAAGCGCGTCGCCTTTTTAAGTTGATTGCTACTAGATCTGCTGAAGAGATGGAATCGCGTGCGGAATTTCTCAGAGCCTGGGGGTAATACCGTTTTAGAAGTGACCTTCGACCCTCGGAACATCCTGGTCATCGATTTCGGCCAACTCGGCGATGTAGTGCTGAGTTTGCCTGCCTTGCGCGCGGTCCGTGAAAAGTTTCCGCTGGCGAAAATCACAGTCGCCGCCGGCAAACCAAGCGGAGACATCGTGCGCATGTCCGGCTATGCCGATGCGACCATTGAAGTCGATCGGGTCGCGATGCGCGATGGTTTCAAACCGCTTTCGATTCTCAGAATACTTAGCGTTGTGAAAGATGTGCGTCAACGCAAGTCCGATTTCGTTATCGACCTGCATAGTTTTTCTGAAACAAACCTGCTCGGTTTTCTTTCAGGCGCGCCGAAGCGTTTGTTCGCGCGGCGGCGTGGACGATCGATCGATCTCCTGGCGAACTTTCGACCACAGCCTCCGCTCGAAACTACGAATCGGACGCGTCACCAGGTCGATCGTTATCTGGATGTGTTGAAGCCTTTGGGAATTGAAAGCGCTGATCGGGTGCCACGTCTGCCGACGAAAGCTGACGACGATCGGGAAGTCGATCGCCTGCTGCGCAAGTACAAAGCTGATGCGGGTGCGCCCCTGGTCGGTTTATTCCCGGGCGCCGGCCACGAAGAACGCCGCTGGCCTTTGAACCGGTTTGCGCAGCTGGCTGAGACTTTGGTTCATGGCGACGGCGTTCGACCCGTGATTTTTCTCGGCCCGGAAGAGCGGCACCTGGTCTCAGAGATCCGGGCGAGGTTTCCGGCTGAGGTCGTAGTTCTCGATCGACTTACGATTCCCCAGTTGGCTGCGGCGCTGGCGCGACTCGCGGTATTTGTCTCGAATGATACTGGCCCAATGCATATCGCCGCCGCCGTCGGAACACCGGTTGTGATCCTGCTCGATCGGCGCGCGCCGGACACTTACATTCCGCTGAACGAACCGAAGCGCGTGATCGTCAACACGACGATTCCCGAGATGCCTGTCGAAGATGTTTATGCGGCCACGCGCGCTTTGCTGGGCGCCGGTCGCGTCGAAACGCTGATTGCAAGTTAGTCCTCAGAATGATTCTGCTCCCATATCAAGCGAATGATGCGAAATCGTAAGTTTCTGTTATCTCTGATTGTGCTGACCATTGTCGTGGCGGCGGTAGCGCTCGCTCTCGGACAGCGGAAAAGCCCGACGCAACCCAAAGAGAAGGCAGTCGCGCCCTCACCGGCCCAGAAAGCGGCTGCGCCTTCACCGAACACCCTCGATTCGTCATTAGCAAAAGCGATCGATCAAATCATCGACGGTAGTGAATTGAAGCAAGGTCGCCTCGGCGTGTTCGTGATGTCTCTGAGTGACGGCCGAGTGATTTATTCACGCGACAGCGATCGCTTGTTCACTCCCGCTTCGAACATGAAGGCGTACACAACGGCCGTAGCCATCGATTCGCTGGGCCCCGCCTATCGATGGCGGACGTCCGTCTACGTCGAGAAGCAGCCCGACACAAACGGCAACGTCAACAGCGACCTGATTCTCTACGGCCGCGGGGCGCCCGATCTGATTTCGAAGACAAAAGGTGATGCGCCTTCGCTGGCAAAGTTTGCAGATCAGCTTTACGGAGCCGGCGTGCGCCGAGTTACCGGCAACATCATCGGCGATGAAAGTTATTTTCGCGGCGAGTTGGCCGGAGTTGGATGGCAATGGAATGACCTGCAGTGGTACTACGGCGCTGAACCGAGCGCGCTCTCGGTTGATGAGAACTCGATCGAAGTCACAATGGGACCTGGCACGAAGGTTGGCGACAACGCATCAGTCGTGGTGAGTCCCAATCAGAATTATGTGCGGCTGGTGAACACCGGAACGACAGCCGATCGTGATGCGCCAACATCGATCGGCGTGCTGCGCGATCTCTCCGGCAACGACGTTCACGTCTGGGGAGAGTTTCCCACCGGCGGTCATGCTTTCTCGGCGTTCCTTTCGGTGCACAATCCCGCGTTGTGGGCGGCGACGCTTTTCAAGCAAGCGCTTATCGCGCGTGGGATCAAGGTGGACGGCGAACCGCGCAGCCGAGACTTTCGGGTAGCTGACAAAGAAAGATTCGATCCGCAGAAGGCGATCGAACTTGCTTCACAAGAGAGCGAACCGCTGAGTGAGATCATTCGCCATACGAACAAAGAGAGCGACAATCTTTATGCTGAGTTGATTCTGCGCACGCTTGGTAAAGAGCGTGGTTCGACTGCGCCCGATCCAGATCCTAAAAAGAACCAGGCACGCGGCGACGACGAGGCGGGTACGGCTGTTGTTCGCGCCTGGCTGGAGGGCAAAGGAATTTCGACCCGCGGCCTCTCTATCCGTGACGGATCAGGTTTGTCGCGTCTGGATCTCATCACGCCTGAGTCAACTGCTCGCCTGCTCGCCGCGATGACTCAATCAAACGCGGCGACCATCTATTTTGATTCGCTCCCGGTTGCCGGACACGACGGAACGCTCGCGGGCCGCCTGAAGAAAATCGACGGCCGTATATCCGCTAAGACAGGTTCGCTCACTTACGTCCATTCCTTATCGGGGTACGCGACCACGCGAGCCGGCGAGCGATTGGCGTTTTCGATCCTCTGTAACGATGTGACAGCCGAACGCGCCGCGATCGCTCTAATTGATGAAATAGCCGCCTCAATTGCCGAGTTCGGGGCACTTTCAACGGCCAAGTAACCAGAATCCTCAAGGAAACTCGCAATTTTGTCTGATTTGGCTCTAGACAAACCTAGTTGAACACTTGTAAGATTGGAGGTGGCACTGCCCCAGCCTGCCTTCGCAGGCACTGCCACACCCCTCACCTGCTTCAGTTCAAAGACAGGGAGCTACAAATGTACAAGCTAGCCGTTTCCGCAGTTCTGTCTCTCACTATCATCACAATCAGCGCACAGGCGCAATCAAACCTAAGCGCAAAGGCCAACGTCGGCGCCACCAGCTCAACGTCCAACACCGAAACTGACCGCGGCCGAGACGGATTCACTGGACCAGTTCGCCGTGTCCGAACCGAAGTCGCAAAGTTAAATAACTCGGCGGGCAAGGTCGAAGAGGGAAAGAGAGCCGTGCTTGAGACCGCGGAGTATGACGTCAATGGCGTGAAGACTCAGAACCAATACTTTCCCGTTTCGAACTCGTCGCTCACCGGTCGCGAAGTTTACAAGTACGACGACAAAGGAAACATCAGCGAGATGACGCTGATGAACAAGGATGGTTCGCTGTTAAGCCGCGAAGTCTATAAGTATGATTTCGACTCAGTCGGTAACTGGGTAAAGATGACTACGTCGGTACTGGTTATTGAGAACGGCAAGATCGAGTTTGAACCGACTGAGGTCACCTATCGATCCATCTTCTATTACCTGGACTCATCTACGGCGAAACTCGTTCAGCCGGATGGCAGCGCCGCGGTGGTCGAAACGCGATCGTCCTTGCCGCCGCAGATCTCACTCGACAAATTAAAGACCTCTTCGGTTGAGCCGCTACCGACAATGGCCGCGTCATTCAACACCGCGAAGCCTGTAGTCGTGAACAATGCAGATGCCGCGCCTGCACTGCGTCGGGTCCCCGTGTCGGGCGGTGTGCTCAACGGCAAAGCCGTCAATCTGCCGGCGCCGATTTATCCCGAAAATGCGAGGCGTATGAACGTCTATGGCAAAGTCATAGTCGAAGTCATCGTCGATGAGGACGGAAAAGTGAGTTCAGCCCGAGCGCTTTCCGGACCGAACGCGTTGCGCGACGTGGCGATCCAAGCCGCGAAGAACGCCCGTTTTTCACCTACCAAGTTGTCCGGTCAACCGGTCAAGATCACGGGTACCATCGAATACAACTTTAAGCTTCCGTAGTCATCGCGATCGTCCCGGCGGTCGTGCATTACTGCCCCCAACAGAAAGAGGATCAAAAATGGCACTCACTGGAGAACTCAGCGATCTTTCGCTTGCCGAGTTAATCGAGTTCTTTTGCAACCAACGAAAGACCGGGCGCATTGATGTTATGTATCCGACCGGCCCGGCCTCCTTCTATCTGCAATCCGGCGGTGTCGTGCACGCCGAAGTTGGAATCCTGCGTGGAATCGAAGCGGTCTATTACGCGCTGACTCAGGCGAACGCCTCGTTCACTTTCAACTCAGCGGTGGACGCGCCTGCGCAGACGATCAATCAACCCTGGACATCGGTCGTGCTCGAAGGTTTGCGGCGCATGGACGAAGGGATCGCTCCACCCAGTGCGTTTCCGGCTGGCGTTGCTAAACCAATCGTTCCAGAGCCAGTCAAATCGATGGTTCAGGAGCCAGTCATTGAGCGGCCGGTTGCGGTCGAACCAGCGCCCATGGTCAACGCAGAGGCGCCACTTGTTAGCGCTTTTGACGAACCTCAAATCGAATCAGCAGATGTGTTGGATGCCGAGCCTGAGCTGATCGTGAGCGCACCGCAGGAAGTTCCGGCTGTGTCAGTCCCAGTCGTTGAGGCGATGCCGATTGTCAGTGCACCGCAGGAAGCTCCTCACGTATCGGTTCCCGTCGCCGAAGAGAAACCGAAACCAATTGTGAGCGCTCCCAAGCCGGTGGCACCTGCTCCCGTCATGCTTCAAGAAGCTCAAGCTGATTCAGTGTCTCGGGAAAAGAAGCAGAACAAAAAGCAGAAACTAGACGACTCGACCGCGTTTGATGTCGAACGCGCGGGCGTCCTTTCTTATCATCCGAAGCCTGCACCATCTGACGTAAGTCCGGTCTTTGCCCAAATCGGTAATGGCGGAACATTCTCGAATGGTCCCTGGAAATTGGGCGCGATATTCGCCGCGGTGGTTCTGGTAATTGCGGTCGTCGGCGTGCCGTGGGGCTGGTATGCGCGTAGCAAGGCTGCGAAGATGGCTCCCGACGCGCAGAAGGTCGCCACTGATTCAGTTCAGCCCGGCGTTAACTCAAGCCAGGACGCGTCATCACAAACGCAGTCAGCTAGTAACGAGCAAGCTGCTGTTGCCAGCGACCAGTCAGCCACAGCGAACAATCCCGCAGCTTCTTCCGAGAATCGACCGTTGCGTGCCAAGGAAGAAGCTCGCAAACCAAGAACTGAAACTGCGTCGGCTAATTCCACCGCGCCGGCTTCAGCGACTTCATCAAGTCAACCGGTTACGAATCCACAACCAGCTTCAAACGCCGCGAGAAAAGTTACAGTGACGGTTACTTATGATGAAAATGGACGCGTGACTCAGGCGTCCGGAGGTGACGCGACCGCGTTGAGGATCGCGCGACAGAAGAGATTTCCGACCGGCAAAGGTGGATCGGCTACGGTTACGATTCCCATCAACTGACGAAGTTCACAATGGACGAAAAAGAGATTGAATTTTGGATTGACGCCACGGCCGGGGTGGCTTTCACTTAGATCAATCGCATCAATTCGTCTTCACTAAGCACGGTCGTCGCGCTTTTCGCGCGCTCATAGATTCGATTAACGCGATCCTCGCTGGCCTCCACTCCGCGGTTTTCCAGCCAGAAGATCACGTTTGATTTGCCACTCATCGGGCCGACCTCGATCACTTGCTTCAACCCAAACAGTCCCGCCGGAACTCCGGAGTAGATCAGATCAGCTAACTCGGTATCGCCCTTGCGATAGCTCTTAATCACCGCTGCCGCGTGAACGCCGGTCGCAGTGCGGAATGCGTCTTTGCCGAACACCGGATAATTGAGCGGGACGTTCCAACGGCAAGCTTCGGCCGCCTTGTCGCAGTAGTCGCGCAGCTTCGTCAGGTCGTTATCGATCCATCCCAGCAGTTTCAGATTCACCAGCAGTTGATCCATCGGCGCGTTGCCGACGCGCTCGCCCATGCCGAGCGCTGAACCGTGAACCTGATCGGCGCCGCCCTGGATAGCGGCGATGGAATTGATGACGCCGAGCCCGCGATCCTGATGTCCGTGCCAATCGAGGCGAATGTTCTCGCCTTGCTCATCGATAATTCGCCGCACGAACTTGACCACGTCACGTGCGCCATCAGGCGTCGCGTGTCCAACCGTGTCACAAACACAGACCGCGCGGGCGCCGCACCGAATCGCCGTCGTGTAAAGCGCGCGGATCGTCTCCGGATTGGCGCGGGTCGTGTCTTCGGTAACGAACATCACGGGCAAGCCTTCGCTGACCGCAAAGGTCACCGCTTCCTCCGTCAGCTTAAGTAGTTTGTCCAGCGTCCATTCTTCCGCATAAAACCGAATCGGCGACGAACCTATAAAGGTGCACGCTTCGATGGGAATGCCTGCGCGTTGCGAGATTTCAGCTATTGGAATTATGTCATTGCGATGCGTGCGCGCCGCGCAGTTGGGCCGAATCTTCATTTTCTTGTCGGCGATCTCTCGCGCCATCATCTCAACACCGGCAGCATGTGTTCCGCCCGCGCCGGGTAGGCCGATGTCCGCGGTATCGAGGCCGAGCTCATTCATCAAATGAAGCAACTCGATCTTCTTTTCGACTGAAGGTTCGCACACAGACGGCGACTGCAATCCGTCGCGCAGAGTCTCGTCATCAAACCCAATGTGACGATCGGGTTTTTGTAGTTCGGGAGAGACAGTATTCCAATCGTAAATTAGTTCGGAAACAGACATGATTGCTATCAGATTGTGTCAGAAGCCCGACCGTAAGGGAGGGCCAGTCGCCGAACCTTGCCCTACCTCACGGTCGGGCTTCTGACACAGTGGCTCTTGTACTCTGAACTTGATTCGATTACAACAACGCGCGAGTTCGATGTCAACTCAGCCTTCAACTGCCAGGGAAAAGCCTATGGAGCGGATCGCGCTAGGTTCTGACCGCGCCGCAAAGATCATGTCCGTGCGCGCGGCTATTGCGCGCGTGGCCGCACTCAATTCTGCGTGGCGGACTGCGAAAGTGATCCCGCGTCCGGTGAAGACCGACGCGCCGGCGATGCCTTTGAACGATTGGCAGTTAATGAGCGGCGCTCGAAAGCGCGCGCTTGCGGTGCGCGATATTCTGATCGAACAAAAGCTCGAGGCTGACTTGTACGTCGGTTTGGAAGGCGGCTTTCATTCGATCTCGCTGGAAGGTGAATGGCGCACGTTCCTGCGTGGCTGGGCGTTCGTGACTGATGGCGAGCGAAGCAGCTTTGGCATGTCGCCTTCGATCGAAGTTCCGGACGCGATCGTCAAACAAGTGATTCAAGGGAAACGCGAACTCGGATTAGTGATTGACGAAGTGGCCGGCGCGCGTGACGTGCGCAGCAAGCAAGGCGCGTGGGGTGTGCTGTCGCGCGACCTGCTGACGCGCTCAATGAGTTTCGAAGCTGCGCTAATCGCGGCCTTCGCGCCTTTCTATAACGCCTCGCTCTACCAGGCAGAAACCCGACCGTGAGGGAGGGTGTGCTTTAAGTCAGGCACCCTCCCTCACGGTCGGTTTCTGCCGAGCGTTGGTGCTAGAATTCTCTAGAGATGCGGGTCACGATCGCTCAAATCAACACCACCAACGGCGATTACGAAGGAAACGTCGCGCGCATTCTCGCCGCGATTGAACAAGCGAAGAACGATCGATCCGACCTAATCGTTTTTCCCGAAGTCACGATCCAGGGCTACACGTCGTTCGATTGGTTTCTCGACATGGACGTCGTTCGATCGTCGCTTGATCCGCTGAACGACATCATCGAAGCCACCGATGGTTTGACCGCGATTGTCGGAACGGTACGCCCCAACGATCAACCAACCGGGCGCAGGCTTTTCAACTCAGCCGCAATCATTCGCGATCGCAAGTTGCTCGGCTTTGCCGACAAATCTCTGCTGCCTGAGTATGACGTCTTTGACGATCCGCGATACTTCGAACCTGGGCATGAGCGACGGTTATTCGATGTCGACGAAAAGAAGATCGGCATCGCGGTTTGTGAAGACTTCTGGAATGACAAGACGTTTTGGAAGGAGCGACTTTATCCGAACGATCCGGCGCAGGAATTGATCGAAATGGGCGCGAACCTGCTCGTGTCGATCAACGCTTCACCGTTCAATAAAGGCAAGCCGCGCAAGCGCTGTGACATGGTTTCGCATCGCGCGCGCATGGCCAACCTGCCGATCGTGTTCGTCAATCTCGTCGGCGGAAACGACGGTGTTATTTTCGATGGGGCCAGCATCATCTCTGACGCGACAGGTCGCGTGATCCTTCAGGCGCCGCCCTTCGAAGAATTTGTCGAGACAGTCGATCTCGATTGCGGCGTTCCCGATGCGCGTTGTTTGCCGGGCGATGACATCGAAACAGTTCGCATGGCGCTGGTGCTCGGCATTCGCGATTACGCGCGCAAGAACAATTTCACGAAGGCACTCCTGGGATTGTCCGGCGGCATCGACTCGGCCGTGGTGACCGCATTGGCCGCCGAGGCGCTCGGCAGCGAAAACGTTTTGGCGGTGACGATGCCGTCGCCGTACTCATCGCAGGGCAGCATCGAACATTCGATTGAATTGAGTGAGCGGCTCGGTATCGAAAGTCGCGTGAAGCCAATCGGCGATGCGTTTCATGTCCTGAGAAAAGAACTTGATTTGCCTGAGCCCGATGTAAATAACAAGTCCGCAGTCGAGCGCGCCGTTGAAAATCTTCAGTCACGCCTGCGCGGAAACATCCTGATGACGATTTCGAATGCCGAGAATCGACTGCTGCTGTCTACCGGCAACAAATCGGAACTTGCGCTTGGCTATTGCACGCTGTATGGCGATACGAACGGAGGGCTCGCGGTCATCGGCGATGTGTTGAAAACCGAAGTTTACGATCTCGCGCGGCTTTACAATCGCGAGCGTGAACTGATTCCCGAGTCAATCATCAACAAGCCGCCATCGGCAGAACTCGCGCCGGGACAATTGGATGAACAGTCGCTGCCGCCTTATGAGAAGCTCGATCCGATTCTCAAACTCTATTTCGAACAGAAGCAGTCGCCGGAGGAAATCATCGGCGCAGGACATGATCGCAGTTTGGTTTACGACATCCTGAATCGCGTTGAATCGCCGGCGAACGAATTCAAACGCCGCCAGTTGCCGCCGACCCTCATCATTTCACGAAACGCCATTGGCATTGGCCGGCGGCGGCCGATCGCGCACCGGTATCGCCGGGTGCCGGAGCCGGCTAAAACTGCGGCTCAATGAACCATTCTGGGCGCTTGCCATCGCGAATGCCTGTGACGCAATATTGTCGCAGGTTTGCTCAGTATTCCGGCTTCGAAAAGGTGATCATCATGGTTTCTCGACTTAGTGCCCTTCTATTTGCGTCCGTTCTACTCGGCACAGCCGCGTTCGCGCAGCCGGCCGAATCAAAGGCCTCGCCTGATGAAATGAAAGCCGCGCAGGCAATCATGGCGGCGCCAGATCCGGCGAAGAAATTGCAAGCCGGCGAAGACTTCATCAAGAAATTTCCCAAGAGCTCTATCCGTCCACGAGTTGCGCGCGGCCTGGTCGACCAGATCTCGGCTGTCACAGACGCGGGGCAGAAAGTCACGCTGGCTCAGGAGTTTCAGAAGGCGTTCAGTGAACCTTCCGAGCAGGACGAGATAGTCCCTGTGCTCCTTGAAGGCCTGTCGCAGGCCAAGCGTTCCGACGAAGTTTTCACTACCGGCACCGCATACCTCAGCAAGAATCCTGACGCGCTGATGGTGTTAATTCAGGTGTTAGCTACCGGCGCGGAAGAAGCGAAGAATAAGAACACAAAGTTCGTAACGCAAAGCCTGCAATACGGAAAGCATCTGGTTGAATTGCTTGATGCTGGTAAGAAACCGGCGGACATAGAGGAAGCAGCATGGACAAAATATAAGACGGAGACTATGCCGAGCATCTATCAATCCGTTGGCCTGTTGAATCTGGTCAGCGGTGATCGCGCACAAGCTGTCGCGAATTATTCGAAGGCGGCCGAACTCGCCCCTAACGACGTCTTTAATGTGCTGATGCTGGGCCAACTGCTTAACGCCGATTACCAGGATTCAGCAAAACGCTTCCAGGGCATGCCGAGCGGCGCCGCCAAGGATGAAGAACTAAAGAAGACGCAAGCGCTGCTCGATAAAGTGATCGAAGCGTATGCTCGCGCGGTCGCCGTTTCAGAAGGCGACACGCGTTACGGCCAGGTGCGCGAACAATTTCTTCAAGACCTGGAGTCGTACTACAAGTATCGACACAATGGCTCGAACGCGGGCATGCAAGATCTAATCAACAAATATAAGGCTGCGCCGAAACCTTAGGTCCCCCATCCTTCCAAATGGACGAGCTCAAATTGACGGACGGCATCGTCGCTATCCGCAAGTACCGCGACGGCGATGCCGAGCTTCTCTACGAAGCTGTGCGCGAATCTATCGCTGACGTCTCTCTGTGGCTGCCATGGTGCCACGAAGGCTATTCAATTGAGGAGAGCCGCGACTTTGTCGCCACGCGGAATGTTCGTTCGCAAGGCGACGAATGGTACAGCTTCGCAGTTCTTGATCAGTCTTCCGGAAGATTCCTGGGCGGCGTCGGCATCAACTTCATCAATCGAGTTCATCAATTCGCCAATCTTGGTTACTGGGTGCGCACCAGTGCCGCAGGTCGCGGCGTAGCCACGCGGGCGACCAGGCTCGCCGCACGCTTTGGCTTTGAAGAGCTTGGTTTGCGCCGCATAGAGATTGTCGCCGCGGTCGATAACATCGCCAGCCAACGCGTCGCTGACCGGGCCGGCGCAAAGCGTGAAGGTATCCTGCGCCAGCGCTTGTCGATCAACGGCGTCCTTCATGACGCAGTTTTGTTTTCGCTGGTGGCGCAAGACTTGGATGAAATGTTCGCCAGTACGCGACACTAATTGGTATACTACGCCAACCTCAAGAGAGACTCCTTTGAATCTTATGTCATTGAGACGACATGAGTGACATTTTCATAAGCTATTCCCGCAAGGACGAATCCTTTGTATCTCGTTTAGTGGCTGATCTTGAGAGAGAAGGGCGAGATGTCTTTTATGATCGCAAGTTGAAAGCAGGTGAGAACTACGAGCAGGTGCTCACCCGCGAGCTTGAAGGCTCAGAGTTTGTGGTGATCGTTTTGTCACCGAATTCGTTGGCGCCATCGAGCCAAGTCCATTCGGAGTTGAAGGCCGCATTAGAATTGGAGCGAAAGCACCGAACAACCGTAATCCCACTTTTAATCGCAGCATCCGACCCTGACGAAATAAATAAGCTGATAGGCAAAAAGTATTATGCTAACTTCACGGTTGCTTACCATACGGGCTTTCTGGAATTATCAGCGACCCTTGCGGGATCCAAGCTCAAACGCAAGGGAAGGAGTTGGTCAATGGGTTGGAGAGAAACCGGAATTGGCGCGGCAATCATTACCGGAATCGTCACACTGGTAACTGCTTACTGGCAGTTTGTCTACAAGCCTGCGCACCTCGATCAACCTCCGGCAACAATTCAGTACGCGGGACGAGTGACAGATGCGAGTTCAAGCAATCAGCGCGCGATTCCAAAAGCAAAAGTTAGTGTCGATACTCAGGGAGTGCCCCAGCTTTATTATTCGGATTCAGAGGGTATCTTCTATGTGCAGTTACCAAGCTCGTCCCAATCGGCGCATCTTCGAGTTGAGGCGGATGGTTATGAGACTTACGACCGAATTGTGTCACTCTCGCGAACCGGCGTGGAAATAGTTCCGCTCAAGCCACTACCTACGCCTACTAACCAGAACTCGCCGACGCGTCCTAAGTCGGGAAACAAGCACAAGGACGATCGGATCAACCGGATCCTGAGCTCCGAGCCTTCTAACAGGCCTGGCTGATGCCCGGCAAGAGAAGGATGACGCAATGAAAGCATGCTACTCCCTGATACTGCTGATCCTGCTAACCTTCACAGCAAGCAAGGTCACCGCGCAAAATCAAACTGACTTCAAGCCCATCACTGAAGATGGACTCGAACGACTCCTCACTAACAAAATAGCGCGCGTTCCGTTGATTCGCGCGGTAAACAGCCGTGGCGTTGCGTTCCAGTTGACTTCGTTCTTTGAGGAGGAGCTCAAGGAAGCCGGCCAATATCTCGGGAAAACTGGACTCGATGCTCTCATGACCGCAATTCGGGCAAACTTTCGACCTCCTCCGGTGAGGCCGTATCGACTGACTTATCGGCTGCTGAAAGGAAACGCGGTTGATCTGCTACTGGAAGGAAAGATCGGCCGATGGGAAAATGAACTTGACGGAAAATACTTCATCGTTCAGAACGAAGTCTTCCGGACGCTCTCCGATTTAGTGACGAGATTTTCCGACGAGTTCTGGGGCTCCAATTTCAAGCGCATCGAAGGCGGCCCGCGTCGAACCACTTTTCAACTAGCAAACCAGTATCGGACCCAACACAAGCATTTGTTCGTAGGCACTAGTGGGACCGCCTTATGGAATTTACAAGAAGGGACATTAGTGCAGGTAGGGACGCTCTTTTCCTCGTCGGGATCGGCGGGACTTGCTCCCTTAATTCAATCGTTGAGTGATCCCGTTCGGCAGTGGAGGTTTTTCGCATTTAAGGAAAATCCTGCTTTTTGGTCCTCTGAAAAACCTCTAAATATTGTCGCTTTCAGAAAATTCTCCCAACCCGGCGACTTGGACTTTTATGATGACAGTCCTTTGCAGCAGTTCTATTCGCACATAACCAAAGATTACATGCCGCCCGATTTCGGTATTGTCCAATTGACACTCGAGCCCCCAGAAGACGGGTGCGGGCACCACGTGCGTACTAGACCAAACCTGGAATGGAAAGCTTCGTTCATCGGACCGCAGCTTCGGATGAGTGTAGCAATAATCGAAAATGTGTCTAACGATCCCATCTCCGTGGGCAGGGTTATCCTTAAAGAAAACCGATCCGCCCAGTTGCAGAGTCGCGACGCCGTGAGCGCCGCGTTACAGTCACTGCCTGCAGTCAAACAGGAGTTGTTTGGTCCCCGCACGCTTAGGGCCGGAGAGAGCCTGGTAATACCGATTGAATTATCGCTGAAAACTGAACGGAAAGATCTGGAACGATATTTTGCTTCTTTGTACGCAGCTCAGATTTCGCCTTCGCGTTATTCCGAGTTACTTACCGAGGCGGATGTGGCTACGGCACTGACGTTCCCAAACAATAAGGGTACTGATGTGGCAATCAGCGCCCCGGCACTGCAGCGGATAATCAATCGGCAGATAGTGGATTTTGCATCCATGAGCGAGTACGTCTACGGCCCCTCGGTGAGCATTGAAAGTCTTGAGATTGATCGGTTTGGCTATTTAGTCAGGCGATTTGAGCCAGGGAAGTTGCTTATCACTAGTGACTTCAACACCGAGGTGGGGAGCTGTCCTTTTGTTTACACCTATTCAGCCCGACAAGAATCCTGGTTGCGGGAGGGCGTGATTCTGTATGGTCTTGACTCCAAACTTAGAGAGTCGACAGATGAAATTCCATTGCAAAGATTCAATGGACGCGTTTTGATCCGGGAAGAAGATCCTGAAGACTCGTTCATCGATTCAATCTCAGTCCGGGCAACCGGAAGGGATGGAAACGAAATTCTCCTGCTGCCCGAAAACACCAAACTCTTAGCCAGCGACGGCGACTATGTGCAGTTACGTCAGGGCGAGCAGATGTTCCTGGACTTTAGCTTGCCGCCCGGGTTCATAGGACGAAAATTCTCTCTGGTCGCTAGTGGCTATTACCTGCCATACAAATCGAGACCCGCGAAATTCTTCAAGAGACAAAGGCCTTTGCGAGTGCAACGAGTTCACTCCCTTCAGTAATCAGAGCAAGTTCATCAACCTGCCGTCGTCGCAATCGTACTGTGAATATCTCCTCGGTTGTCAGATTGCGGGCCCGCCTAGTTTATAATCAGCCTGATGAGGGAACGATTACAACAACGCGATCTCGTCCGCGAATTCCTTAGTTACATTCAAGTTGAAAAAGGACTGTCGGCGAACACGCTGCAAAGCTACGCGCGCGATATCGCCAAGCTGCAAAGCTGGGCGGTGAACGCGAATAAGCGCGTCGAAGCACTCGAACGAAAAGATTTGCGCGAATGGATCGCATCGATGTCGCGCGAGGGTCTGGCGCCTTCGTCAGTTTCGCGATCGGTGAGCGCGGCGCGCAGCTTCTTTCGCTTTCTGATGCTCGACGGTCACATCAAGCGCCAACCGGCGGAAGACATTCACACACCGCAACGCAGCGCGCGGCTACCACAGTTTCTCACCGAAGAAGAGATGGAGCAGCTGCTGCTCGCGCCGGACATCAAAACGGATCTCGGCGTGCGCGATCGCGCGCTAATCGAGTTAATGTACGCCGCCGGCCTGCGAGTTTCTGAAGCCTGCGGTTTGCGCGCGCGCGACATCGATATCGAAGCTGCGCTGGTTACTTGTCACGGCAAAGGCAACAAAGAACGTCGCGTTCCGATCGGCAAGAGCGCGGTGCACTGGCTGCAAAGATATCTCGCGATCCGAAAGCAGTTTGGCAGCGAAGGAAAGGCGGAGTTGTTTCTCCACCACGGCAAGCGGATGACCCGTCAAACTGCCTGGTCGCTCATCAAAAAGTACGCCGCAGTAGCCGGGGTCCCTGATATTTCACCGCACACTTTGCGGCACAGTTTCGGAACGCACTTGATGCAGCACGGCGCTGACTCGCGCTCGGTCCAGGCCCTGCTTGGTCACAGCGACATTTCAACGACTGAGATCTACACACACATAACGGATCTGCACATGCGCAAGACTTATGATCGATTTCATCCGCGCGCGCGGGTCGGAAGCCCGCGCGTAAGCAAGGGCTAGCTGGGAAAGAGGCTTTCCCTGACGGTCGGGCTTCTGACACAATCAGGTAACTGATCATGAAAATTGCTATTGGCTCTGACCACGCCGGCTTTCAATACAAAGAGAAGATCAAAGAATTCCTCAGGACTCTGGGTCACGACGTGACTGATTTTGGAACTGATTCGGAAGCGCCGGTTGATTATCCGCTGTTCTGCCGGCCAGTCGCGCTCGCCGTGGCGCGCGGCGAAGTCGACCGAGGCGTAGTGCTCGGTGGCTCGGGCAATGGTGAAGCCATGACCGCGAATCGCGTCCGGGGCGTGCGCTGCGCCTTGTGTTGGAATACGGAATCGGCGCGACTCGGACGCCTGCATAACGACGCGAACGTAATCTCGCTCGGTCAACGCATGATGTCTGAAGTCGAAGCGCTGGAGATCGTGCGCGTCTGGTTGAATACCGAGTTTCAAGGTGGGCGCCACATTCGGCGCATTCAAATGCTGGACGAAGAGTTTTAGATGCAAACCGCGACGGTAATCGAAGTCACACGCACGTATCTTGAGATGCGCGATCCGTCAGAGTTGAATGGCGCGAAGGTCGCCGATCCATCAATTCAGATCGTAGAACAGCCCGATTGCTCGATTGAGCTGTTTCGTTATCTCTATGCTGAAGTTGGCAAGAACTATCACTGGATCGATCGGCTGCCGTGGACCGACGAGCAGATCGTCGCGCACCTGAACAACCCTGAAAATTCAATTTGGTTGATGACCTGCGGGGGCGAGACTGCCGGCTATTTCGAACTGCGCAAGTGCGAAGACTGCTCCGTCGAGCTGGCTTATTTCGGCCTGATGCCGCAGTTCATCGGCCGCGGATTGGGCAAGCACTTGTTGACGTGCGCGTCTGAACAGGCCTGGGCGTTGGGAGCGAATCGAGTGTGGCTGCACACCTGCACACTCGACGATCCAGCGGCACTGCCGAATTATGTGAAGCGCGGATTCAAACCGTTTAAGACTGAGAAGTATAGAGTTAACGCGGCAACGAATTAGCCGCAGATGAACGCGGATTGCACCGATAAGCAAATCAAACTCGGTCTTCTTATCCGCGTCGATCCGCGAAATTCGCGGCTAATCACTTCGCGCCCTCCCTAACGGTCGGGCTTCTGACCGGAGCGATAGAAATGGATCCGCACTTCCTCGAGCGTCGCCATCCCCTCTTCGATTGTGTGATCGATTAGATCCAGAAACTTCTCCAGCTTCTCGCGGGTGTCGACGATCTCGACGATGATCGGCAGGTCTTGCGACAGCCGTTCAATCTTGAAAGTGTGCAATCGGCTGTGCGCGCCAAAGCCCAACATGCCGCGCAGTACCGTCGCGCCCGCGAGTCCCTCTTCGCGCGCCTTCGTCACGATCCACTCGTGCAGCAGTTTGCCGTCATGACGATCGCTTTCGCCGATGAAGATGCGAAGCAGATAGCCTTCAGCCGGTAGCATCATTGGGCATTACCTCCAAATCTGATAGGCGATGGCGCGACTAATCCAAACAGCGCCCAGACACAGAACCAGGTGCGCGACGATGTTGACGACGGCCAGCCAACTCTCGCCTTCGCGCCACAGGTTCATCGTCTCGTTGCTGAATGCAGAAAAAGTTGTGAAGCCGCCGAGGACCCCGATGAAAACAAGTGTGCGCGCTTCTGCTGTGAAGTAACCGCGCGATTCAGCGAGCTGTGAAAGGAAACCAATGGCGAAGCAGCCAATTAAATTGACGGCGAGCGTGCCGTAAGGAAAGTCGATGCTGCGGCTCCAGCCCTGGACCAAGCCGCTGACCGAATAGCGCAAGGCTGATCCGATGAAACCGCCGATCCCTGCCAGAAATAATTTACCCACGCCGAGCCTCCATTAGCGACAGATGAACACAGATTGTCGCAGATAGAAAGAAATCGATCTGTGTTAATCCGTGTCCGTCTGTGGCCGCTATTCATTGGTAGGAGTCATTAGCCCGGCAGGCGGTTAATGGCGGACTCCATCGCCGCGAACATATTTAGCATAGGCAGTGCCAAGGCGAAAAGACATCTGGGTACGCACGCGTCTCGCGTGCTTCGACGCCGGGCGACGACAGCACGCCGGAGGCGTGCGTACCCAGTTTTATCCGCGCGGATCTGTGGTCAATAAGTTTGGCGTATGCCGCTCGCTCGCGAGTTCTTCCGCTGATTTCATAACCGAGGCGATCGAGGTAACGAAGACTTCCGGTTCGATTGGTTTCGCTACGTGAGTCTGAAAGCCGGCATCGAGCGCCCGGAGGCGATCCTCGTCCGTTGCGTACGCGGTCAGCGCCACGGCGGGAATCCTGTGGGCGCGATTTGAATCCAACTGTCTAACTTTTTTGATGAGGCTATATCCATCTTCATTGGGCATGCCGATGTCGCTGACCAGAATATCCGGCTCCCATTCTGAGAACGCTTTCATCGCCTCAGCAGCAGACTCGCTGCAGCGGACATCACTGCCGCAACGTTTCAGAATCGTGCTGAGTAGATCGCGCGCGTCAGGTTCATCATCGACGACGAGCACGCGCAGGCCCTGCAAGACTTCCAGCGAACCAAATGGCTGCATCTGACTTTTCTGAAGCAGGACGGCTTCGGCTATGTCGCCCTGAGTTGAAGCATCAGCCGGGACCACGGGTAGTGTGACGGTAAAAGTCGAGCCACGGTTTTTGCCTTCGCTGTGTACGTCAACCGAACCGTGATGCAGGCCCACCAGGTGACGAACAATTGCGAGCCCCAATCCCAGTCCCCCATGTTCGCGGGTAGGCGATCCGTCGGCTTGTCGAAATCGATCGAAGATAAATGGAAGAAACTCTTCAGTGATTCCGATGCCGTTGTCAGCTATCGATACGCGGACAGACCCATTCTCTGCCGCGGCAGTTACCCTTACTTCACCGCCGCGTGAGCTGAACTTGACGGCGTTACTGAACAGGTTCCAAAAGACTTGCTGCAGCCGGTTCTGGTCGCCCATCACCAATGACCTTGCTGAATCGATCGAGAGGTCAAAGCGGATCTCTTTGCCTTCTGCGACCGGACGCGTCGCGTCATGCGCCGCCTCGATCACATTTGCGAGATCGACAACCGTGCGGTCGATTTGCAGCTTGCCGGTGATGATTCGCGAGACATCGAGCAGGTCGTCGATCAATTGCGATTGCGATTTGGCGTTTCGTTCGATGGTGTCGATCGCCCGTCCGGCATCCTTCCCGGTGAGTTTGTTCGAGCGGAGCAGGTGGCTCCAACCAAGAATTGCCGTCAGCGGTGTGCGCAACTCATGCGATAGAGTGGCGAGAAACTCATCCTTGTTTTGGTTGGCTGCTTCTGCCTCGGCGCGCGCAGCTCGTTCGCGGACCAGCAAACGCGAGCGCTCTTCCTCGGCCTGCTTGCGCACGGCGATTTCCATGCTCAACTCGGTAGCATGCGTTTGCGCCTCGGCGTACAGGGTCGCGTTTTCATAAGCGATGGCGACTTGAGTCGCCAGGTTTTGCGCCAGTCGTTCGTCCGCTTCGGTGAATCCGTTTGCGCCTTTTTTGTTGAGCAAATAGAACCACCCGCGCGGCGTTGAACCGCAAATGACGGCTGCGCCCAGGAACGAATGCAGGTTGTCGGCTTCGGGATTATCGACCAGCAGCAATTCGTCGGATTCGTCCAAACGCACAGGTCGCCGTTCGGTGCTGACCCGCCGGAGTGCTTGCTGAACGATCACGGGAATGTCGCCCGTCGAGATCGTCTCGCCTTTCGCATCCGTGCGGAAGAAATGAAGCGGCGAGTGCGCGTCGCGATTGAAAATTGCGACCGTGCTTTCCTCTGCATCAATTAAGAGCCGCGCGGAGTCACAGAACTTGTGCAACAATTGTGACGGATCGTGTTCTGCGGCCAACTGATGGCCGAGATTAATGAGCAATCGCAGACGTTCCAAATTGGCATTTTCCAACTGGCGGTTCTTCTCTTCCAGCAAGCGCGCCTGGCGCTTTACCTCGCGGGTCTTCTTTGACAGCTCGACAAATACATTGACCTTCGAACGCAGAATCGCCGGGTCGATCGGCTTGACGATGTAATCGACTGCGCCCAGCGAATAACCGCGACTCAAATGGTTCTGGCCCGTGCTGTTCGCGGTCAGGAAAATAATCGGGATGTCCCGCGATTTTTCGCGGCCGCGAATTAATTCGGCGGTTTGCAGACCGTCGATGCCCGGCATATAGACATCGAGCAATACTACCGCCGCCTCGTTATCGAGCAGATACCTCAACGCGTCTTCGCCGGAACTTGCCCGAATTAGATTGCGGTCCGGCGCGCGCAGGACTGATTCGAGCGCGAGCAGGTTGGTCGGACTGTCGTCGACCATTAAAATGTTAATGCGATTTCTTCCGTTGTTATTACTCACGCTACTCTTCCTCTCGCGAGAGCCATACGCGCAACAGCGAAAACAGTTGATCGGTGTCGAGCGGTTTAGAGATATAGTCGGAGGCGCCCACCTTCAGGCATTGATCGCGATCGGCCTTCATCGCTTTGGCCGTCAACGCGATGATGGGAAGGTTCTTGAACTTATCCATCGCGCGAATCGCACTGATTGCTTCATAGCCGTTCATCTCAGGCATCATGATATCCATCAGGACCGCATCCACGCCGGCCGTGCTCTGCAAAAGATCGATGCCTTTCTGTCCATTCTCAGCGTGAATGACTTTCATGTTGTAAGACTCGAGCGCGCTGGTGAGAGCAAAGATATTGCGCACGTCATCATCGACGACGAGGACTTTGCGATCCGCGAGCACCGGATCGCGGCGGTTAAGTTGCTCGATCATTTTGCGTTTAGGCTCAGGCAGATTCGCCTCGACGCGGTGGAGAAATAACGCGGTTTCAGCGAGCAGCCGTTCAGGAGAATCCGCTTCCTTGAAGATCACCGAAGTGGCCACCCGTCGCAGATGCCGCTCTTCTTTGCGAGTCAATTCCTTTCCGGTATAGACGATGATCGGGAGTTCCGCATGATTGTTCGATTGCAGTTGTTCGATTAGCTGGAATCCGGTCATGTCCGGCAGTTTCAGATCGAGCACCATGCAGTCGAACTTCTGCTGCTTCAGACGATTGAGCGCCTCCTGACCCGTGCCCACCGCGGTGGTTCGTACATCCCCGTTGCCGATCAGCTCGATCAGGCTCATGCGCTGGGCGTCATCGTCTTCGACCAGCAACAACTCGCGAGCGTCACGCGACAGAAATTCATTGATGCGATCGAAGGTCATTTCCAGATCGCCGTTCGTGACCGGCTTGACGAGGTGGTTGAAAGCGCCGCGGCGCAACGCGCGCCGTCGTTCGCCTTCGACGCTGATGATGTGAACGGGAATGTGCCGGGTGCGCGGGTCGTGCTTCAGCCGATCGAGGATCGTCCATCCGTCACGATCCGGCAGGCGAATGTCCAGAGTAATCGCCGCCGGCGCATACTTTTGCGCCAACGCCAACGCGACATTCCCAGTCGTCGCCAGCAAGCATTTGAAGCCCTTGTCGTGAGCCAGATCAATTAGGATCTTTGCAAACTTCACATCGTCCTCAACGACCAGTACCACGCGATCGCCTTCCTGGATGTCCATGCGATCGTCGGCTGCCTCTCCTTCGAGCAGGATCGTTTCGGTGCTGAACGTTTCGGCCGGAGTCCACGCGGCTTCCTTTTCCCGCGCCGGCCGCCTGCGCGCGACCGGGGGCGCCATCGCCCGCGCAGCCTCATACTCACGCGGCAGAAACAGCGTGAAGGTGCTGCCCTCGCCGGGAATACTGGTGACGCGAATCTCGCCGCCCAGCAATCGCGCAATCTCGCGACTGATTGAAAGACCGAGACCGGTGCCGCCGTACTTGCGGCTGGTGGTGCCGTCGGCCTGCTGGAACGCTTCAAAGATGATCCGCTGCTTCTCCGGCGGAATGCCGATGCCGGTGTCGCTGACCGAAAAGGCCAGCACGTCCTGGGCGCGATTCAGAGATTCGAGCGCGTACTTCTCGTCGGGTGCAGCCGGCGCAATCTTAAGAATGACATCGCCTTGTTCGGTGAACTTGAAGGCGTTCGAGAGCAAGTTCATCAGAATTTGCTGCAAACGTTTGTCGTCGGTAATCAGCAGCGGGTTGAAGTTCTCGCTGCGCTCGATGAAGAACCCGAGGTTCTTGTCCTGCGCCAGCTGGTGGAAGCTGCGCTCGAGTTGATCGGTGACGTCATCGATCGAAACATCGGCAAGTTCGATCCCCATCATGCCCGACTCAATCTTCGACAGATCGAGAATGTCGTTGATCAGCGAGAGCAAGTCTGAACCTGACGAGTGAATTGTCTCGGCAAACTGAACCTGCTTGGAAGACAGGTTTTCTTCGCCGTTTTCGGCGAGTTGCCGCGACAGAATGAGCATGCTGTTGAGCGGCGTGCGCAGCTCGTGCGACATGTTCGCGAGGAACTCCGACTTGTACTTCGAAGTCAGCGCCAGCTGCTCGGCCTTCTCTTCCATCTCCCAACGCGCTTCTTCGACCTCGCGGTTCTTCGCTTCGACCTCGGCTTTCTGTCGTGCCAGCAAGGCTGCCTTGTCCTGCAGCTCTTCATTCGTCTGGCGCAGCTCTTCCTGTTGGCTCTTCAGCAAGTCTTCCGACTCGCGCAGCGACTGCGCCTGCTGCTCGAGTTGTTCGTTGGTTTTCTTCAGTTCGTCCTGCTGGCTCTGCAACTCACCTGCGAGTGATTGTGATTGCTGCAGCAGATCTTCAGTTCGGGTGTTCGCCTCGATCGTGTTGAGCACGATGCCGATACTTTCCGTCAACTGATCGAGGAAGGTCAGGTGCGTGTCGCTGAAAATTTGGAAAGTCGAAAGTTCGATTACGGCTTTCACTTCGCCTTCGAACAACACCGGCAGCACGACGATGTTGTGGGGTGCGGCCTCACCGAGGCCCGACTTGACCTGCACGTAATTCGGCGGAACGTTTGTGACCAGGATGCGTTCCTTCTCAAGTGTGCACTGGCCCACCAAACCTTCGCCGGCCTGAAATTCATTGGCGAGGTTCTTGCGCTTGTTGTAGGCGTAACCGCCGAGAAGTCTCATCACCGGTTCGCCGTTGTCGCTGGCATTAACGTAAAAGACGCCCTGTTGGGCATCGACCAGCGGCGCCAACTCGGACAGCACCATCTGCGCGACGGTCTTCATGTCGCGCTGGCCTTGCAGCATGCGCGTGAAGCGAGCGAGGTTCGTCTTCAACCAATCCTGCTCAGTGTTCTTTTGCGTGGTGTCCTTCAGGTTGAGAATCATCTCGTTGATGTTGTCTTTCAACGCTGCGACTTCGCCTTGCGCTTCGACCGTGATTGAGCGAGTCAAGTCGCCCTTCGTCACGGCCGTTGATACTTCCGCAATGGCGCGCACCTGAGTTGTCAGGTTCGCCGCGAGGCCGTTCACGTTGTCGGTAAGGTCGCGCCAGGTTCCGGCCGCGCCGGGCACGTTCGCCTGACCGCCGAGCTTTCCTTCCACACCTACTTCGCGCGCCACCGAACTAACCTGATCGGCGAAAGTCGCGAGCGTGTCAGTCATGTTGTTGATGGTGTCGGCGAGTTCTGCGATTTCGCCTTTCGCTTCCACCGTAAGTTTGCGTTTCAAATCGCCGTTGGCCACCGCCGTCACGACGCGCGCAATACCACGAACCTGATCCGTCAGGTTGCTGGCCATAGAGTTCACGTTGTCAGTCAGGTCTTTCCAGGTTCCCGCGACGCCGCGTACGTCCGCCTGGCCACCGAGTTTGCCTTCAGTACCGACTTCGCGGGCCACGCGAGTCACTTCCGATGCGAACGAGTTCAACTGGTCCACCATCGTGTTGATGGTGTTCTTCAGCTCGAGAATCTCGCCCTTCACATCGACTGTGATCTTCTTGGACAAGTCACCATTGGCAACTGCCGTAGTTACTTCGGCGATGTTGCGCACCTGGCCGGTGAGGTTGCTGGCCATCGAGTTCACGTTATCAGTCAAATCTTTCCAGGTTCCCGCGACGCCGGGTACGTCTGCCTGGCCGCCGAGTTTTCCTTCCGTTCCCACTTCGCGGGCCACTCGAGTTACTTCTGAAGCGAATGAATTCAACTGGTCCACCATCGTGTTGATGGTGTTCTTCAGTTCGAGAATCTCGCCCTTCACATCGACCGTGATCTTCTTTGACAAGTCGCCTTTCGCTACCGCGGTAGTAACGTCGGCGATGTTACGCACCTGGCCGGTGAGGTTGCCGGCCATAAAGTTCACGTTGTCGGTCAGGTCTTTCCACGTCCCGGCGACGCCCATCACCTGCGCCTGGCCGCCGAGTCGTCCTTCGGTACCGACTTCACGGGCCACGCGCGTAACTTCCGATGCGAACGAGCTGAGCTGATCCACCATCGTGTTGATGGTGTTCTTCAGTTCAAGAATCTCGCCCTTCACATCGACCGTGATCTTCTTTGACAAGTCGCCTTTCGCGACCGCCGTAGTAACGTCCGCGATGTTTCGCACCTGGCCGGTGAGGTTGCCGGCCATTGAGTTCACGCTGTCGGTTAAGTCTTTCCAGGTACCCGCGACGCCGCGTACATCTGCCTGGCCGCCGAGTTTTCCTTCGGTCCCTACTTCGCGGGCCACGCGCGTAACTTCCGATGCGAAGGCATTGAGCTGATCCACCATCGTGTTGATGGTGTTCTTCAGCTCGAGAATTTCCCCTCGGACATCCACGGTGATTTTCTTTGAGAGATCGCCGTTAGCCACGGCGGTGGTGACATCAGCGATGTTGCGAACCTGGCCCGTAAGATTGCCGGCCATCAAATTCACGCTGTCGGTTAGGTCTTTCCAGGTGCCCGCCACGCCTTTCACGTCCGCCTGGCCGCCCAGCTTTCCTTCAGAACCGACTTCGCGGGCCACGCGGGTAACTTCCGATGCGAATGCATTGAGCTGGTCCACCATCGTGTTGATGGTGTCTTTGAGTTCGAGAATTTCACCCTTCACGTCCACGGTGATCTTCTTCGACAAGTCACCGTTGGCCACCGCCGTGGTCACTTCGGCGATGTTACGTACCTGACCGGTAAGATTGCCGGCCATGAAGTTCACGTTGTCGGTCAGGTCCTTCCAGGTTCCGGCGACTCCGGGCACCGACGCTTGTCCGCCGAGCTTTCCTTCGGTGCCCACTTCGCGCGCGACGCGGGTCACTTCCGACGCGAACCCGTTCAGCTGATCCACCATCGTGTTGATGGTGTCTTTCAGCTCGAGGATCTCACCCTTCACGTCCACGGTGATCTTGCGCGAGAGGTCGCCGCGCGCCACGGCGGTCGTCACTTCGGCGATGTTGCGGACTTGAGCGGTGAGGTTCGCACCCATCGCGTTCACCGAGTCTGTGAGGTCTTTCCAAGTGCCGGCCACGCCGGGCACGACGGCTTGCACGCCGAGCCGGCCTTCCGTGCCGACTTCGCGCGCGACGCGCGTCACTTCGGACGCGAACGAGCGTAGCTGCTCGACCATCGTGTTGATCGTTTCCTTGAGCTGTTGAATTTCGCCGCGCACGTCCACCGTGATCTTGCGCGAGAGGTCGCCGTTGGCGACGGCGATGGTCACGTCGGCGATGTTGCGGACTTGATTCGTCAGATTGCTGGCCATGGAATTAACGTTGTCGGTCAGATCCTTCCACGTGCCGCCCACGCCGCGGACTTCGGCCTGGCCGCCCAGCTTGCCTTCGGTGCCGACTTCGCGGGCGACGCGGCTGACTTCCGAGGCAAACGCATTCAACTGGTCCACCATGGTGTTGGTGGCTTCCTTCAGCTGCAGGATCTCGCCGCGCACGTCCACCGTGATCTTCTTGGACAGGTCGCCGTTGGCCACCGCGATCGTCACGTCGGCGATGTTGCGGACTTGGTCGGTTAGATTGACGGCCATCTGATTGACCGATT
>DATLVM010000302.1:0-4420 GCA_035577445.1 Pyrinomonadaceae bacterium | reverse complement strand
CGATGGATTTGTTTACGGAAATCTACGGCAATAACGTCTCGTATCGGGGTGTGAACGAGCGCTTGCGATCTCTGCAATCGCGCATGGCCCAGTAACTGCCCACTTAATTACCACAAAGCGACAGAGGTTCGGCTTTGTGGTATTTTTGTGTTTGAAGGACCCCAAGCGAATGTCGTCACGCCTGTCAGTCATCTTTTATATCGTCCTCTGTTTCGAAATAGGGATCGTCCTAACCGTGCTGCCGTGGGTGCCGCACGGCTGGTGGGGACTGAGCGATTGGGGCAATAACTATTTTCTCTTGTTGGCCTCGCGCAAAGTTGGATTTGGGGTGCAGCGATTTATCGCATCCGGTTGGGTGCGGGGAGCGGTTTCCGGCATTGGTATTCTGAATTTGGGGATGGGCGTTTGGGAGATAATTAATTTTCGCAAGACGGTGCGGGCGCTGGACGCTGGCCTGCTATCTGTGAAAAGCTCGCCTGCGCAAAAGTCACAGCCGGTTACCACGCATGGCGCTCCAGTTTCGCAAACCGATCCTCTATCTGATTACCCGCGGCGCAAGCAAGCCATCGACGACTTCAAAGAGTCCTGAATTCGAATCGATCCTCACGCAAGTCTCAGCCGCGATCGCCGCCGGTATCGATCTAATTCAAATTCGAGAAAAGAACCTATCGGCGCGCGTTCTGTATGAGTTGTGCGAGCAATCCCTGCGACTAGCGAGCGGGAGTGCGACGCGATTGCTCGTCAACGATCGCGCAGACATCGCCGCCGGCGCGGGAGCCCATGGCGTGCATCTCACCACGCAATCACTCGACGTGGGCACGATTCGGAAAACGTTTGGCGCAGAGTTGCTGATCGGCGCGTCAACGCATTCGGTTGATGAAGCGGTTGCGGCGCGAGATGGCGGCGCGGACTTTATCGTGTTTGGCCCGATCTTCGAAACCCCTTCAAAGCAACAGTACGGCGCACCGTTGGGGCTCGAGAGACTGTCGGCAGTAACCACCACGCTCAGGAATTTTTCGGTGCTCGCACTCGGAAGCATCACGACCAGCAACGCTCAGGATTGCCTGAAGGCGGGCGCGAGCGGGATTGCCGGGATCAGTCTTTTCAGCGATCATGCAAAACTGGCAGTCATCGCCGGCGGCATTAAGGGAAGGAGTTGATCAAGTCATGAAGAACAAATTCATCAGCCGCACGTCGTGGCGCGAGAAAATCGATAAGCCCCAGGACGTGAAGATCGTCAAGATTCCGCCCAAGATGTCCCGCTTCGGCAGCGGCACCATGCTCATTCCTACGCCGAAGCTCATCGATACGATGATCCGCAAGGTGCCCAAAGGCAAGCTCGTCACGGTTAGCGAGCTGCGACGAAAACTCGCCCGCGATTTTCGGACTGATGTGACTTGTCCGCTGACGACGGGCATCTTTGTGCGCATCGCCGCTGAAGCTGCCGAAGAGGATCGCGAGAATGGTAAGAAGCGAATCGCTCCTTACTGGCGCGTGATTAAAGACGACGGATCGATGAATCCGAAATTTCCCGGAGGCATCGCGCAGCAAACGCGTTACTTGCGCGCCGAGGGTTTCGCCGTCGCTAACAAAGGCAAGACGCCACGCGTTCAGGCTTTCGACGGGCGGCTCTTCCAATTCAAATAAGCCGTGGCGGCCGAGAATCAGATTTACTCACTCACCGTCTTAACGATTGCCGGATTCGATCCGTCAGGCGGCGCGGGAATCATCGCGGACATTCGCACGTTCGTTCATTTCGGTTGTCGTCCGACAGCCGCAATTACCTCGCTGACATTCCAAAACTCGGAAGGCGTGTTCGGCGCGGTTCATGAGACGGCCGAATCGCTTCGCGCGCAGATTCTGCCAATCGTGGAAGAGTTTCGTGTCGATGCGGTGAAGGTTGGCATGCTGCCAACGGCCGAGTTGGTGCACGAAGTCGCCGGACTAATTCGCGAAGGGCGGTTACCTGCGCCGGTGATCGATCCGGTAATGCAGTCCTCTTCAGGCCATCGATTGATGGATGACGAAGGGTTCGAAGTCCTTGTGACTGATCTACTGGCTCGCGCGCGGCTGATCACGCCAAACATTCCGGAAGCAGAAAAGCTTGCGGGCATGAACATCGACAACGAAGACGATATGCGCCAGGCCGCAGCGCGCATTCGCGAACTCGGCGCTGGTGCGGTGCTGATTAAAGGAGGCCACCTGAAGCAGGAGTCAGGAGTCGGGAGTCAGGAGTCAGGAAGAAAAGCGATTGACGTATTAGACAACGAAGGCAGCGTAAAGACTTTTCGCGGTGAATGGATCAGTGCACAGCCGGTGCGCGGAACCGGCTGCATGCTGTCGTCAGCGATCGCAGCGTGCCTGGGTAAGGGAATGTCGCTGGTGGAAAGCGTTTCGGCGGCGAAGGAATTTATCGCCGCCGAAATTCAAGACTCGACTCAAAACTGAAAACAGAAAACTACTCGATCGTCACTTTTTCCATCTTCACATCCGAGGTCGGTCGATCGCTCCGATCAGTTTGGCTTGTCGCAATGGCATTGACTATGTCCTGGCCTTCAGTCACGCGCCCAAAAATTGTGTAGCTTGGCGGCAGCGGATAATCCACGTGCATGATGAAGAACTGCGAACCATTCGTGTTCGGCCCGGCGTTGGCCATGGCGACTGTGCCGGCTTTGTAGCCGCGCTGGTAAACGTCCGATGAAGGATCGATTTCATCGTTGAATTTTCCGCCCCAGGCTGACGCGCCGCCGCGGCCTGTGCCGGTTGGGTCTCCGCCCTGAATCATGAATCCTTTGATTACGCGATGAAAGATAATGCCATCGTAGTAGCCCTTCTCAGCCAGCAGACGAAAATTCTCAGTCGTCTTCGGCGCATCTTCCTCAAGCAATTCGATTTTGATGGTGCCCTTGTTAGTCTCAATAACTGCGGTCCGATTTGCCATTTGTCTCTCCTGAATTGTGATTAATATCGCAGACAGATTAGCTGGTGCGAACCTAAAGTGCACGTGGGGAGGCCGCAATATTCACGCTCCACCTGACGGATGGCGCGGCAAGCAGCTATGATGTTTGGCTATTAAAGCAAAGGACTCATCCTAAAACCATGAATGTTACCCACTTGGAATGCGCCGCGTGCGGACTTAGACACGAGGCACGACGGTTGCACAACCTTTGTGCCGAATGCGGCAAGCCTCTGCTGGTTCGTTACGACCTGAAGCGGGCCGCGGAATCTTTGACAAAGGAAAGTCTCGTTGGACGCGCGCCGGATTTGTGGCGTTATCGCGAGGTGCTGCCGGTCGATTCGGACGACAACGTTGTCACGCTGGGCGAAGGCTTTACGCCTCTGCTCCATGCGTCGCGGTTGGGGGCTTCGCTCGACATGCCTGAGCTTTACATCAAGGACGAGGGTCAGAATCCGACGCAGAGTTTCAAAGCGCGAGGGATGACGGCGGCGGTGTCGATGGCCAAAGAGTTGGGCGTGAAGAAGCTCGCCGTGCCTTCAGCAGGCAATGCCGCGGGCGCATTGTCGGCTTATGCAGCACAAGCCGGAATGGAAGCGCACATCTTCATGCCCAAGGACACGCCGCGCGCGAACGTGATCGAGTGCGAACAAACCGGCGCGCACGTGACGTTAATGGACGGATTGATCACCGACTGCGGCGCCGAAGTTGGCCGCCGCAAGGAAGCTGAAGGTTGGTTCGACGTTTCGACTTTGAAAGAGCCTTACCGGATCGAAGGCAAGAAGACGATGGGTTACGAACTCGGCGAGCAATTCAATTGGGAATTGCCGGACGTGATCATCTATCCGACCGGCGGTGGGACTGGATTGATCGGCATGTGGAAAGCGTTCGACGAGCTGGAGCAGATGGGTTGGATTGGATCGAAGCGGCCGCGGATGGTGACTGTGCAAGCCGCCGGATGCGCGCCGATCGTCACGGCATTCGAAAAAGGCGAGCGCTTCGCCGCGGAGTTTCCGAACGCGCACACGACGGCTTCAGGTTTGCGCGTGCCGAAAGCGATTGGCGATTTCCTGATCATCGACGCCTTGCGTGCATCGGGCGGAACTGCGGTCGCTGTGACTGATGATGAATTGATCGCCGCGACAAAAGAGATCGGCGCAGCCGAAGGAATCTTTTGCGCACCTGAAGGCGCGGCCTGCTTGCCGGCGCTCCGGAAGATGTTGAGCGATGGTTCGGTGAAATCAAACGAGCGCGTCGTCTTGTTCAATACCGGAAGCGGTGTGAAATATTTGGAGAGTTTTTCAAGCTAGGAATGGAGTTGTTTGTATGAAATTGATAGTTGTCGTTGTCTTAATGTTGATGGCCGCGAGCGTTGGCTTTGCGCAATCTGCGCCGGCGCCGTGGCTCAATGAAACGGAGCGCGCGAAATTCGAGCAACTTCGGGTCGCGGGTTCCGAAGCGCTC
>DATLVM010000301.1:0-5662 GCA_035577445.1 Pyrinomonadaceae bacterium | reverse complement strand
GGCTTGATCTGCCTAACCAATGCGTTGACGGGCTTTTCGATGTAGCGAATGAATGGCGCTGGATACATGCCAATCCAAAAAGACATGATCACGAGCGGCAACATATAAGCCCATTCGCGAATACTAAGATCCGGCAACAGCTTGTTCTTTTCATTTTCGATCTCGCCAAAGAACATTCGCTGATACAGCCAGAGCATGTAACCGGCGTTGAGAATAATTCCCAGCCCGGCCCAACCGGCCCAAACCGGATTCGCTTCGAAAGCGCCTCGCATCGCTAAGAATTCGGAAATGAATACTGCCAGCAGCGGCAGGCCAATCGCCGTCATCGCCATAATCAGAAACACCGCCGAGTAACCGGGCATCACATGCGACAGACCGCCGAACTCGGAAACTTTGCGCGTGTGACGACGCTCGTAAATGATGCCGACGAGCAGGAACAGCGCGCCTGAGTAGATGCCGTGATTGATCATCTGCATCACCGCGCCGTTGATGCCGTTAGGATTGAGCGCGAACAGCCCGAGCATCACAATGCCCATCGACGAAACAGACGAGTACGCAACCAGCTTCTTCACGTCGCCGTCTTTCTTCACGACAAAGTACATCGCCGCCAACGCGCCATAGATGATCGAAACGATCGCGAGAAAGATCATCACGCTGCGCACACCGAACTTGCCGAAGAAGACTTCATCCATCGACGCCTTCGGAAACATCGGCAGATTGAACCGATAGAAGCCGTACGTGCCGAGCTTGAGCAGCACACCGGCAAGGATTACTGAGCCCGCGGTGGGCGCTTCGACGTGCGCGTCGGGCAGCCATGTGTGGAACGGCCACATGGGGACCTTGATCGCGAAGCCCAGCGCGAACGCGAAAAACAAAAGCACCTGGAGCGATCCCATCGGCAGGACTGAGCCGATGGCCTGCATGTAGAGAATGCTGAAATTGCCCGTGCCATTCGCGGCGGCTTGCTGAATCGTGCCGGCAACCATCGCGCTCGCTTTCGGATTACCGGCGAGCAGATCGAGAGTTGCTTGCGTGACTTTCGCCGTCAGCGCCGTGTCCTGCGTCAGGAAATACATCTTCAGCACGCCCAGCAGCATCACCACCGATCCAACCAACGTGTACAGGAAGAACTTGATCGCGGCGTAGAGACGATTGTCGCCTCCCCAAATTCCGATGAGGAAATACATCGGGACGAGGCCGACTTCGAAAAACAGGTAGAACAGAAACAGGTCCATCGACGAGAACACGCCGAGGACCATCGTCTGCAGGATCAAAAGCAGGATGTAATATTCTTTCTCGCGCTTTTGAATGTAGTTCCATGACGAGAGCGCCGCGAGCACGCCGAGGAACGTCGTCAGAACGATCAGCAGCACTGACACGCCGTCGACGCCGAGCTGATAGCGCGCGCCGATTACCGGAATCCATTGATGGTCTTCGAGGAACTGCATGCCGCCGACAGCGCGGTCATAACCAAACAGCCAAAGCGAAATAATGAGGTCGAGCACGAGCCATCCGGTGGCGAACTTCTTGATGAGCTGGTTCTGCTGTTTACGGAACAGCGCCAGGATCAGAATCGCGCCGACAACCGGCAGCCAGGTGATGATCGAGAGAAGGTTATTTGTGAACACGTCAGTCCTCTTGGAGTGGCACAGACTTTAGTCTGTGACTAGCTTCGCATCTGTTTTTCAACCACAGACTAAAATCTGTGCCACCTAAAAGCTCTTCACGAAATACAGCGCCACCGCGATCAACAATCCAATCACCATCACGAGCGCGTAATTCGCAGTCAGTCCAGTCTGCGCGGCGCGCACAATCGGCGACATCAAACGAACGACGAAATTCGCGATTGTGTTAACGAGGCCGTCAACCAAATACTTGTCAGTTAGGCCCGTGACCGTGCTTGTAAATCGCGTCAACCAAGCCGAACCGTTAACGCCACCATCAACGAACTTGGAATCGAAAGCGAAGACCGCTCGCGCCAGATCCATCGTGCGCCGCGTGACTGTCAAACCGAAGAATTCGTCAATCCAATACTTGTTGTAGCTGGCCTGGTACAAGGGCCTGAGTCGCGCCGCCCAGATGTCGGCGAGTTGCGGGCTCTTGACGTAGAACAACAGGCCGGCGCCGATCCCCAGTCCTGCAACGACGAGCGAGATGACGATGAAAACCCATTCGGTCGCGGTCTCGCTGCCAACTTTTGCTTCAACTGTGTGAGCGAGATTGAACCCGTTGTCCGGCGGTGTTTCGATGACTCGGAGTTCCCCTTTGGCATTCTCAGCGGATTCAGGAATGGGTAAGGCCTCGTCAACGTGAAACGACTTGGTCGTCGGGTTCCAGATAACTGGTTCCAGCCAATGAACAATATTCATTCTCCCGCCAACATGCTTGCCGCCGGTGAACGCCGTGCTGATGCCGATGAAACCGCCGATGGTCGCGAAAATCGCCAGCACTACCAGCGGAATCCACATCGACTTTGGCGATTCGTGCGGGACGTGGCTGTCGTGATGCGGCGTCGAATGTTCTTTCTTCTGCGCATGACCTTCGTGTTCCATGCTGTGTTCGTGCGCGGGAAATCTTTCCTTGCCCCAGAACGTCATGGCCACGAGACGCGTCATGTAGAACGCAGTGCACGTCGCGGCGATCGTTCCGACCAACCAGACGAGCCAACCCAAAGGAATCTGCGTTGTCGAAGCGGCATTCCAGAGGATTTCATCTTTCGACCAGAAGCCGCTGAAGGGAATGATGCCGCAGATGGCCAACCAACCCGCGAGGAAGGTCAGGTAAGTGATCGGCATGTACTTCTTCAGGCCGCCCATCTTGCGCATGTCCTGTTCGTGGTGCATGCCGTGAATCACGCTGCCGGAACCCAGGAACATGAGCGCTTTGAAGAACGCGTGCGTCATCACGTGAAAGATGCCGATAACGAATGCCCCGACGCCGCAGGCAAGAAACATGAAGCCAAGCTGCGACACGGTCGAGTACGCGAGAACCTTCTTGATGTCGTTTTGCGTGATGCCGATCGTCGCCGCGAAGATCGCGGTGAACGCGCCGACCAGCGCGACGACCAACATCATCGTCTGCGAATGCTGAAAGATCACATTCGTGCGCGTCAGCATGTAGAGGCCGGCGGTGACCATCGTTGCGGCGTGGATTAGCGCTGATACAGGCGTCGGCCCGGCCATCGCATCCGGCAGCCAGACGTGCAGCGGAAACTGAGCAGACTTACCGCAAGCGCCAATCATCAGGCCCAGAGCGATCCACGACATCAATCCCCAATGCCCAAGACTTTCGACCGGATAATTTATGGCTTGCGCGACGACATTTGTGTACTGCGCAGTTCCGAATGTCGCAATCACGCCGAAAATCGCGAGCATGAATCCAAAGTCGCCGACGCGATTCGTGATGAATGCCTTGCGTGAAGCATTCGCCGCTTCCTGCTTATTGAAGTAGTAACCAATCAGCAGATACGAGCAGAGTCCGACGCCTTCCCAGCCGACAAACATCATCACGAAATTCGAACCCATCACCAGCACGAGCATCGAAAACATGAAGAGGCCCATGTAACAGAAGAAGCGATAGAAACCGGTCTCTCCATGCATGTAGCCGGTCGCGAACACGAAGATGCACAAGCCCACGCCAGTCACGATCAGCATGAAGATCGCCGACAAAGGATCGAGTTGATAACTCCACTCGATGTTGAGCAGTGAGCCGCGTTGATTCGAAACCGTCACCGGCTGATTAGCGATCGAGATCGTTCTGGTTTCAGGAGTGCTCGGCTGTGCTGTCCCTAGCGACTGCTTGACGGCGCCTCCCGGAATCCAGGTAAAGGCGGTTTGCGTGCTGATGTAAGGATTCGGCCATTGCGCGTTGCCGCTGAAGCCGTACGAGTAAACCGCGGCAAGGCTGATGAGAAATGAAAGCGCAACTGTTCCGACCGCGATGCCGCCAATCAGCTTTTCGGGAAAGCGAAACCAACGGCCAAAGATGCCGTTGATGGCCGCGCCAATCAGAGGTAGCAGGGGAACTAGCCAGATGTATCGATACATAAGACGTCAGTGGTCAGTGGTCAGTGGTCAGTGGTCAGTGGTGAAAACAACTGACGACGGACAACTGACAACGAACAGCTTTCACCACTTCATCAAATCAATCTCATCAACCCAGATCGTTTCGCGGTTGCGATAGAGTGCGATCACGATCCCGAGCCCGATCGCCGCCTCAGCCGCGGCAACAACAATCACGAACACCGTGAATACCTGGCCCGCCAGAGCGTCGCCGTGTCCGGTGTCCTGCAAGTAACGAGAGAACGCGATGAAGTTTAGGTTCGCCGCGTTCAGAATCAACTCGATCGACATAAAGATGACGAGCAAGTTGCGACGCGTCAGCACGCCCGCGACGCCGATGATGAAAAGGATCGCGGCGATCACCAGGAACTTTGAGAGATCAGGATGCTTAATGCTTTCGAGCGCGGTCGATGCGCGGCTCGCATCCTGAAACATCAACGCCAAGACTGGTGATAAGAAGTTCATCGCTTGAAACCGTTACTGCTTCATCTCTTCTAACACTTCCGGATCGACATCGTCCGCCGCAACTTCTTGCTTCAGCGTGCGCGCCAGCATCACTGAGCCAATGATGGCTACGAGCAATAAGACACTCGCAATTTCAAACGGCAGCGACGCATAAGTGTAGAGACTTGTGCCGATGCGTTCCGTTTCTTTCGTCAAGCGACTGACGCCGGTCGCGTTCGGCTGAAGATTCGTTTGCTGCTCGGTGCGCGACGCTTGAGCCTGAGTCAGCGCTGTCTTGTCGCGTTCTTGTAGCGCCGAATAACCACGCGGAATTGCGTAAATCACCAAAACGCCTGCGAGCATCGCCAGAAATACGAGCGCCGCAGTGACTTGCGCGGGCTTATTGAAAATCGGCGCGCGACCTTCTTCTTCCGCGCCGACGTTCACCAGCATGATGACGAACAGGAAGAGCACCATCACGCCGCCAACGTAGACGAGAATCTGCACGCCGGCGATGAACTCAGCGCCGAGCAGAATAAAGAGTGCGGCAACAGAAACCAGCGAAGAGATCAGGAACAGCGCAGAGTGCACCGCATTCCGCGCCATGACGGTCAAAAGTCCCGCCAGAATCGCAGCGATTGAAAAAATCCAGAAGAAGACTGATTCCCAGCCAGAAAGGATCATAAAGTACTGAAAGTACTGAGTGCTCAGGACTGAGGACTGAGAAAAAAGCAAAAGCTTCTCAGTCCTCAGTACTCAGTCCTCATCACTTCGTGTATTTCACAGTCTCGCGCCCCTGTTCCAGCATCTCGCGATTCCAGACGAAACCCGCGCGCGAGTAGGTCGCTAATTCAAAGTCCTGCGTCAGCTCCAGACAATACGTCGGGCACGCTTCCTGACAAAGCGCGCAGAACATGCAGCGCGAAGTATCAAAGATGAATTCGTCGAGCACTTTCTTGCGGCGGGCCTTACCGGCCACGACGACTTCGACGTCCATCGGAATTACGTCGATGCAGTCTTCGGGACAGGCCAGCGCGCACAGGTTGCACGCGATGCAGAGCGTATCGTGCGTTTCCGGATCCATGTTGAGCCGCGGCGCGCCGTGGAAACGCGGCGCCACATCCGGGCGAACTTTCGGATACTGTTCGGTGTAAATG
>DATLVM010000300.1:0-4918 GCA_035577445.1 Pyrinomonadaceae bacterium | reverse complement strand
TGCTGATTCAGTTTTGCGTGCCGGCGATCGTGGGAGGGCTGATCGGAGCGCTGATCGGCTTTAACGGAAGCGCGCAACATGCTCACGCATTGCGAGTCAAAATCACTGGCCAGTTTGCCCAACTAATCAACATCTTCGTGTTGCCGTTGCTGGCGATCGTGCCGGCGCTGCTCTATCTCAAGATGCGGCAATTCGGCGGCGAGACATTAAATGACGTAATGTCCCAGCTTGAAGGATCGGAAGGCGCAAAGAGCCTCTGGCAACAGCGCATGCGCACGAAACTCACTGTCACACCGCAAAGCCGTACACCGACTTATTGACTATCGGGTCTGTTCCTTCTAATAAATCGTGACCGGATTAATCAACGTCAGAAGAGGTGAATTCTGCACAGCGCTTCTCGGCATCTGGGGACGACGACCGGATTTCATTTGTCCTGTCAAGAGCAACACATCCCAGGCCCACCGTCCGAGATCTTTGTGCTTCAACCCGTAAACCTTCGCGCGGTATCTAAACACATTCCCTGGATCGTCGACACGATATGAGTCCCTGTAGTCTAACGATATCGCCTCAACACCGAGTTCCGCCAGAGTGTGGAGTTCTGTCGGCTCAGACAAGCCGTTGTGATTCTTATCCTGCCAAAGGCGTAGTTTCGCAACGATCGAATCTCGCACATCAATTGAACCGTCATGGTTGCCGCCATTTGCAGTCTTGTCATATTCAGCAAGCGCGAGAAATCCATTTGGATTCGGCGAGCGAGGCTGGGGCGTCGATCCGCCGAAAAGCTCGGTCGCGTCGTCTATCGTGCCGTTGTGGTTCCGATCCAAAACGAGCCACGCATCATCTGAGCCTGTGCTGGTCCAGGAAACTCTTTGACGACCGAACCTCTTCATTCTGAAGACTACTCCATTGGCGTTGTCCGTCATATTGTAGCCATCGCCGGCTATGTCTAAAACAATTGGTGTTGGTCTACAGGTTCCACCCTCACACGCCCAACCTTCGAAACAGTCGCTATTACTCCGGCATTCGACACAGAACCCGACGCTGCCACCGTAAGCGCTACAAGAGTAAGGATAGCAGCAAGGAGGATACTCGCCGCCGCAGAGGTCTTGTAGTTCATTGCATTCTCCTCCGCTACCTCCTCCACCTCCGGGGGGCGTGCAGGTTTCTGTTATGGGATCGCAAATGCCAGAACAACATTCATCTGTAGGGCATGGCGTGTTGTTCGGATAGCAGTCGTCGCAAGGATGCGCAGTGTTCGCACTGCTGTAGCAATTGCATAACTGTTTGTCAAAAAAACAAAAGGCCCCACAGTCTCGCGTTTCCTTGCAGAAGCAGCAGTTGCCAATATTGTCAGCGTATGGAGGACAACCAGTTGCGCTGTATAGATTGAAGTCGGCATATGTAGAATCGTTACCACAGTTATCACAATCCCAGTCATACACTCCGCCTTCGGAGACACATCGGCAACTTGGGTTCGGCGCTGTTCCGGGACAATTCGACGAAGAAGGCGGCGTTGCCGCGCAGTTCCAGGTGTTTGCGACCACACATGATTGCGTTCTAGTGCACCATCTGGTAGTCCATTCGACAAAATAACAGTTATTAACTTGGAGACAGTTAGTATCATAAAAAAGTTGGAAGGAACCGCATTGATAGCAGTGTTCATTTGTGGCGTTTGAGTCGATTGTCCGCACGTAACCATGAGAACAGGATTCGTTTACGCAGTCGCATTCGGCCGAGGACGAGTCGGCTTCTTCGGCGGCTTCGGGAGGGACAAAAAAACCGGCGTCATAGCCGGCTCCATTCGGTTCAGTAGAATTTTCGTCAGCTCCTCCGCCTCTGTATAAGAACTTGTTCTCACGACCGTCGTCGTAGTGGTTTCCCGAATCAACTATTGGCGTCCCATTAGACTGTATGGACACTGATCGAGGCGTGCCCGAGCCCGTTTCAAAACCTGTTCCGTCTCCGAAACTAAGATTCTGAAAGATCAGCCGAACACCACGTATGACCGATGGCGTTTTGCCCGCAGCTCGAGCATCGTCCCAGCCTCTTACGCCACTATCCTCAATCTTCAAATACTTAGTTTCACCCGGCAAAATCGCAACATCTTGATCGTTCGGTCTCGCTTTAAGATTAGCCAAGGCGGTTCTGCCATAGACGATACTAAAGCTTTGGGAAAGATCTCCTATTTTGGCGTCGGGCACTATGAGATAGAAAAACAGAAAGTAAATTGGCTTCTCGCCTGTGTTCTTTACTTCAAGCTCGAAATCTTGCGCCCAGTTGCCGTTATTCAGATCACGGAACCCCTTTTCCTTCTCGCGCTTTATCTTGACTTTAATCGGGAGGTGTTCGGGGACGCGGTTCTCAAATAGCCGTCGCTTAGCAGCGGGAGTTTGTTGGAGTTTTTGTGTGGATGACGCGCTCGAACTCGCCTTCTTCAAGAGAATGAGCGACGAAGTTATTATGAGCAGCGCAAACAGAACACGAAGAGCATTGGACGTGGAGAGAAGTGGAAAGCTCATCGGCAAGTTACTCCTTTCATGCCGTGGACATTGAAGTCCGAACTTTTGTTACGCGGGGTGCCCTTCTTGTACTCCCCTATCTTTGAAAAGTCAATAACTTCAGCTTTTGGTCGTGGTCTACTTTGTGTTGAGCGGCAGAAATGAGGCACAACCAACAACAAGATCGCATTGCTTTTCTAAAGGCGGCTCGCAAAATTGGAGTGACTGGTCAAACAACAACCGTCCGCAGGCTTTAATGGCGGATGGCGAGAAATAATAATCACGGAAGGCTTTGTTGTTATCAGATCGCCAATGAACCAGGATACAGAAATCAGCGGGACTGTTCATTGAGATGTGCAAGGCTATCGCGTCTTGAATGAGCGGAGGGTGAGTTGGGAGTACTCCTTCCTTGAACTTAGACCCAAACGATATGAGTCCCCAAGCTTCATTTGTCATGGTCACATTATCGGGCCGGCTGCTTCAGTTCGCAAACAAATCAGCCCAAGTCCAGAGAGTCGAAGCGACGCCGAGGGGCCATTGCTCGCGTAGTGCGGCTCCGTCAGGAGCGAAATGTTCATAGGACCAGTTCTACGGCAAATGAAGAGAAGGTGAGCAATGTTCGAGAAGAACACCGCTCACCTTCTCTTGTCTGATCGGACGTGTTCTATAAACATGCCGTGCCTCGCGGCACGAAATCACGTTTCCATCTCCACGCCAGTTACTGATTATCTGTCGCCTTAACGCCATTTCGCGCCGGCGCGTTCTTCACGTACTTATCAAACCAATTCAGTCTCTCCGCCAGCACATCCAGCAGAGTCTCGCGCGCGGCGTAGCCATGCGCTTCGAACGGCAGCGTGATGTAACGGACGGTCGCGCCGTGCCCTTTCAGAGCCATGTAGAACCGCTCTGACTGAATCGGGAAAGTTCCCGAGTTGTCGTCCGCTTCGCCGTGCATCAGCAGGATCGGATCCTTCACGTCCTTCGCGTACCAGAACGGCGACATCCTGGCGTAGAGATCCGGCACTTCCCAGAACGTGCGCCGCTCGCTCTGAAAACCAAATGGGGTGAGCGAGCGATTGTACGCGCCGCTTTCCGCAAAGCCTGCGCGGAACAGACGCGAGTGCGCCAGCAGGTTCGCCGTCATGAATGCGCCGTAGCTGTGGCCGCCGACACCGATGCGATCGCGATCGCCGACCCCCATCTCGACAACTTTGTCGATTGCCGCCTGAGCACTGGCGACGAGCTGCTCGACGTAAGTGTCGTTAGCAGTTTCACCCGCGCCGATGATCGGCATCGTCGGATTGTCCAAAACCGCATAGCCGGACAGCAGCAGGAATAAGTGCGAATAACCGCTGACTGTCGTGAAGCGATTGGGCGAGCCGGTGATTTGGCTGGCTGAATCTGCGTCGCCGAATTCGCGCGGATAGGCCCACATGATGACCGGCAGCCGCGTCCCCGGTTTGTAACCCGGAGGCAGATAAAGCGTCGCCGACAGCTTCACGCCGTCCTTGCGCTGATAGGTAACGAACTGATGAGTAACACCGCGAAGCTGCGGCTGCGGATCTTTGAAATCAGTCACCGCGCGTCGGGCATCGCTCGCGAGGTCTCGCACATAATAGTTTGGCGGATCAGTTGGAGTTTCGGAGCGCGTCAGAATCGTCTTGCCTTCATCGTCGAGCGGCGCGATCACCGTCTCGTAAGCCTTCGCGTCGCTGCGGAACAGACGCGTTGTCTCGAAGGTTTTCAGATTCAAACGATCGATGAATGGACGATCGCCTTCCGGTGAAGAACCTTGCCCGGTCAGGAAGATGTAATCGCCGCTTTGCATAATCGCGCCGGCGCCGCCTCCACCACCAAAGCCGCCTCCGCCACCGAATCCACCTGCACCACTGTCCCGCCGAATGACCGGTGTGCCGGGATTTTCATAAGCGGCATCCTGGCGACGATCCCAGAGCTTGCGCGGCTCGCTGGCAATCACCCAAGTGCGGACGTGGCGGGTCGCGCGATCGCTTTCGCTCAGCAGCGCAACTCCCTTTTCGGTGAATGAAATGTTGGCATAACGCCATTCAGTCTTCGCGAACTCTGTGCCGTCGCCGGTGAAGGGAGCCGACAGCGACATCACTTTGTCGCGGAAAGCAACTTTGTTCTTGAGGTCGCCGCCGTCCAGCGCTTCCGCCCAAACCACAGTCGCCGGTTGATCCTGCCGCCAGTGAATTCCGCGCGGCCCAGTCTGCACGCCGTTAATCACCACACCTTCACGTGTTGGAACATCGGCGATTTTCTTGGCGAGCTGACCCGCGCGCGTCCAGACTTCAACGTCATTCGGAAAGCCGTTCATCGGAATCAGGTGCGAGAAGGGCCGCTTGATTACGGTGACCAGGACGAAATCGCCGCTCGGCGATGGAGAGACACTATCGAAG
>DATLVM010000299.1:0-2944 GCA_035577445.1 Pyrinomonadaceae bacterium | reverse complement strand
CTCGGCAAGCCGGTAAATATCGCTGCGATTAACTCGTATTCGTGGCATCCGAATTCACGCGCACCGCAGGTTTATCGCGTCTGGGGCAGCGCTGGCTCAGAAGCGAACTTTTTTCCGGAACCAAAAGCCAACGTCGATCCGCGCACGGTTGGATGGAAAGTGATCGCTACGGTCGACACTCGATCATCCGATGAAGACAAAGACGGCGGTCAATTCGGCGTGAGCATTACTGATGACAAGAGCAGCCTCGGCCGGATTCGATACTTGCTTTTCGATTTCTATGTGACCGAGGTCGCTGACAATTTTGGCAACACGTTCTACAGCGAGATCGATGTAATCGCAAAATAGAAGTATCGCTGAACAGACATGAAGGTATTGGGCAGAAGATTCGGCACGATGTGCGACGGCGAAGAGGTGCGCATCTTCTCTATCGGGAACGATCGAGGAATGGAAGTTCGTGTCATCAACTATGGCGGCATCATTGCTTCGATCAAGGTGCCCGACCGTGATGGCCAACTTGATGACGTCGTACTGGGCCATGATTCACTCGAAGGCTATTTACATCGTACGCGTTATTTCGGCGTCTTGATTGGCCGCTTTGCGAACCGGATCGCCCGCGGCCGGTTTGCCTTGAATGGAGTCGGATATCAGCTCGCGGTTAACAATGGACAAAATCATCTGCATGGCGGGGTCCGGGGATTCGATAAAGTTGTGTGGCCTGCAAAGGAGATCGACGACGGTGTTCAGCTCAACTACCTGAGCCAGGACGGCGAGGAAAACTATCCGGGAAATCTGAATGCGACGGTGACTTATCGGCTGAACGACGCGAATGAATTGCGCATTGACTATCACGCGACCACAGATCGCGACACTATCATCAACCTCACCAATCACTCATATTTCAATCTCGCCGGCAGCGGGACAATTCTGGATCATGAGCTGCAAATCGAAGCCGACGCGTTCACTCCTATCGATGATACGCTGATACCGACGGGTGAGATTAGAAGCGTAAAAGGAACGCCAATGGACTTCACCTCACCCACAGCGATCGGTGCGCTCATCGATAACTATGACGACCAGTTAAGGATCGCGCGCGGGTACGATCACAATTTCGTTTTGCGCGGTGATGTGGGAACGTTGAGAACCATCGCCAGAGTTTACGACCCGCAATCAGGACGCGTGATGGAGGTAATCACTACTCAACCCGGTTTGCAGTTCTACTCCGGCAATTATCTGGACGGCACTTTAGTGGGAAGAAGCGGCCGCGCTTACACGAAGAACTCAGGGCTGTGTTTAGAAGCGCAGCATTTTCCCGATTCTCCAAATCAACCGAACTTTCCTTCAACCGTCTTGCGACCGGGTGAGAAGTATCACCACACAACTATCTACAGGTTCTCGGTGGAATAAATCATGAAAAGATTTCAACTCGTCATCATCGTTGCATTGGTAACGATTGTTTTCGCCGGAGTCATCGGCGCGATCGTGGGCGCACGCCAGGCGCCTGAGTCACTGACCGGCAACTGGGTTGTGCGTACCGACAACAAAGACGGCACATTTCGCACGACTTACCTGAATCTGAAACAGGACGGTGGAAAAATCACCGGCACGATTCGCGTGACTCAGTTCTTTTATAAGATCAGTGAAAGCACCGGCGGCCCGGAAGCTTTTACGCTTACGGGTTCGATGATGGACGGCAAGAGTGAACGCAAGGTTCAGTACGAAGGAAAACTGGTTGGCGATGAGCTGCACATCTCCACGCGTCGACGTCCACAGGATCCGCCGACACAGTTGATCGCCGTGCGCGCTCCCGCGGGTGAAGGCGCCATGCCGGCGCGTAATCCCCTGCCCGCTTTGCACAAAGTTGCTGACAACGGGCTCGCGCGCACGCCGCCGATGGGCTGGAACAGTTGGAACAAGTTCGCCAGCCGCGTTGACGATACCTCTGTGCGCGGTATCGCCGATGCGATGGCGTCGAACGGCATGAAGGACGCGGGCTACACTTACATCAACATTGACGACACTTGGGAAGGCGGCCGCGACGCGCAGGGCAACATCACCACCAACAAGAAATTTCCTGACATGAAGGCACTGGCTGACTATGTCCACAGCAAAGGTCTGAAGCTTGGCATCTATTCTTCGCCCGGCCCGAACACCTGCGCCGGTTATGAAGGTACTTACGGCCACGAAGAGCAGGATGCGCGCACATACGCTGCGTGGGGGATCGACTACTTGAAATACGACTGGTGCGGCGCGCGAAATCTTTACACCGATGAAGAGATGCAGGCGGTCTATCAAATCATGGGCGACGCGCTGCTGAAGACTAAGCGGCCGATTGTCTACAGCCTTTGCCAGTATGGCCGCCAGGATGTTTGGAAGTGGGGCGCCGACGTCGGCGGAAATCTCTGGCGCACGACGGGCGACATTCGCGACGCTTGGGATTCAATGACCCGCATCGGCTTCAGTCAAAACGATCTGGCGCCTTACGCGAAGCCGGGTCACTGGAATGATCCGGACATGCTCGAGATCGGCAACGGCGCGATGACCAACGACGAATACAAGACTCACATGAGCCTCTGGGCGATCCTCGCCGCGCCACTGCTGGCTGGAAATGATCTGCGCAGCCCGAGTCCTGAGATTCTCGCGATCCTGACAAATCGGGACGTAATCGCCGTAGATCAAGACAAACTCGGCAAGCAAGGTCAGCGAGTCTGGCAATCAGGCGAACAGGAAGTATGGACGCGGCCTTTATCCGGCGGCGCTTGGGCAGTGGCGTTTTTCAATCGCGGAAAGGACGCAGCAACGATCTCAGTGAAACCAGCAGACTTGAAGATCGCGGGCAAGTGGAAAGCCCGCGACGTTTGGTCGCACCAGGATGTGGCGTGGTCTGAATCAGAGTATTCAGCGACAGTCCCTTCGCACGGAGTCGTGATGCTGCGACTCAGTC
>DATLVM010000298.1:0-2990 GCA_035577445.1 Pyrinomonadaceae bacterium | reverse complement strand
CGATGGTCGTGGTGATGGTGCCCGCGTACATCATCATGTTCGCAGTCATGATCGCCTCGATGCCGCGCGGCGGAGGCCGCATGAGCCCCGATGAATCATCAACTTTTGCGATAACGCTAATTGCTTGTTACCTCGGCTTCTTTGTTTTGATTATGGTCGTGGCGGTGATTACCAGCATCTTTTTTATGTTCACGTTTCCTTTGATTGCCGATCGCGGGTTGAACGGAGTGGATGCAATCAAGCTGAGCATCAAAGCCGGCAAGGCTAATGCGGCCGGCATCCTCAGCCTGGTGCTTTTGAATTTTCTGCTGGGATTCGTTGGCATGCTGGCGTGTTATGTCGGCGCGTTTCTCGTCATGCCCATCTCGTTCGCCGCAAACGCGGTTGCCTTTCGCCGCGTGTTCCCTGAAACACAACAGATATTTCCGTCACCACCGCCGCCGCCGGCAAGCTGGGCCTAACAAATGCACGAGCCGGATCTCTGCATTCGCGGCCGCCGGGTCGTCACTAAACACGGAGTTGGCCCAGCGTCACTCCATATCACGCGCGGCTATATTTCTTCGATTTCAATCTTTGAAGATGTGCCTTCTTCGGCGTTGGATGTGATCGAAGCCGATCCGGAATCGATCGTGATGCCCGGTCTGGTCGATACACACGTTCACGTGAATGAACCTGGGCGAACTGATTGGGAAGGTTTCGAAACCGCCACGCGAGCAGCCGCCGCCGGCGGCGTCACGACGATTGTCGACATGCCGCTGAATTCGATCCCGGCGACCACGACTCTGGACGGGCTAAAGGCGAAATTGGCAGCCGCTGAAGGTAAGCTGCATGTCGATACGGCGTTCTGGGGCGGTGTTGTGCCCGGCAACACCAGCGAGTTAGAGAAGCTTTGGGAAGCGGGCGTCGTCGGATTCAAGTGCTTCCTGATTCACTCCGGCGTCGATGAGTTTCCGAACGTGACGGAAAACGATTTGCGCGAAGCGATGCCGGTGCTGGCGAGACTCGGCGCGTCTTTGATCGTGCACGCCGAAGTGCCGGGACCGGTTGAAGCCTGCTGTCAATCGATCGGCGGTGAACCAAGTTCTTCGTACCAAACGTTTCTTAAATCTCGCCCACGCGAGGCTGAGAATGAAGCAGTCGCGATAATGATTCGACTCGCGCGCGAAACCGGTTGCCGGATTCATATCGTGCATCATTCGTCGGTTGAGGCACTGCCGCTCCTGCGGAACGCCAAGCGGTTCGGCTTGCCTTTGACGGTTGAGACTTGCCCGCATTATCTGCATTTCGCCGCCGAAGACATTCCTGACTGCGCGACCGAATTCAAGTGCTGTCCGCCGATTCGGGAGCGAGAGAATCGCGAATTGCTATGGGAAGCTGTGCGAGACGGCACGATTGATTTCATCGTCTCCGATCATTCCCCGTGTCCACCGGAAATGAAATTGCGTGAGCAGGGCGACTTCATGGAAGCCTGGGGCGGCATTTCTTCTCTGCAACTGCGTCTGCCGATTATGTGGACTGAAGCGAGCGCCCGCGGATTTACCATTGAAGACTTAACCAAATGGCTTTGTCGCGAGCCGGCGCGGCAGGTAGGCCTGAATTTGAAAGGCGCGATCAAGGATGGTCACGATGCCGATATCGTCATCTGGAACCCGGACAAAGAGTTCACCGTCGAGCCTTCTATGATCGAGCACCGGCACAAGCTGACGCCTTATAAAGGCGAGACCTTGCGCGGAGTCGTAGAAAAAACTTTCGTGCGCGGACAGATGGTTTATGATGACGACGCTTTTGTCTCGAGTCTTACGGGAAGCATTGTCTTGCGCAATAGCTAGTGTCAGAAGCCCGCGCGTAAGCAAGGGCTCCATTCGCAGAGATGCCCTTCCTGACGGTCGGGCTTCTGACACGCCTTTTTGTGGCTGAAATTCCTGATGGACTTCACGGAATTAATCGATCTCGCATCCGAACGTCTGGGCGGTGCGGTGCTCTACGCCAACGATGAGTTCTTTGCGCCCAAAGAGAATCTACTCAAACCTATCGCGCCCATTTTCATCGAAGGTAAATACACCGACCTCGGCAAATGGATGGACGGGTGGGAATCGCGGCGGCGCCGGACTCCGGGATTCGATTGGTGCATTATTCGTCTGGGGCTTTCAGGAATCATCCGCGGCGTGGTGGTGGACACCAGCCATTTCAAAGGCAACTATCCCGAACAGTGTTCGATCGAGGCTTGCTCAATCGATGGACTGCCGACGACTGAGCAACTGATTACCGATTCGGTTCAATGGACCGAAATCCTGACTAAGTCGAATCTCAACGGCGACTCCCAAAATCCATTTGAGATTGCGAACGATCAGCGGTGGACTCATGTGCGATTCAAGATCTTTCCCGATGGCGGCGTCGCTCGCCTGCGGGTTTACGGCGAAGTCGTCCCGGATTGGGGACGATTGAAAACACCGGGCGGACAAATCGACCTGGCCGCGGTTGAGAACGGCGGGGTTGTGCTGTCATGCAGCGACATGTTCTTTGGACACCGGCACAATCTGATCATGCCGGGGCGCGCGCTGAACATGAGCGACGGCTGGGAGACGAAGCGCCGGCGCGGCCCGGGTCACGATTGGACGATCATCAAGCTCGGCACACCCGGATCCATTCGCCGACTGGAAGTTGACACTTCATGGTTCAAAGGTAACTTTCCTGAGAGTTGTTCTTTGGAAAGCTGCAACGCTGCGGATATGCCGCTGGAGCAACTTCAAGATCCGGAATTCGCGTGGAAGCCGGTGCTCGCTCGCACGAAATTACAGGCGCACACGCGACACATGTTCGATGAGGTCATGGACACCGGGAAGGCTACGCACGTGCGTTTCAATATCTTTCCTGACGGCGGCGTGAGCCGTCTGCGCGTGTTTGGAACGATCGAGTAGCCGCGTCAGAAGCCCGACCGTTAGGGAGGGCATGTTGCGGAAACGAACCCTTGCCAAAGACGTGACCTGGAC
>DATLVM010000297.1:0-4109 GCA_035577445.1 Pyrinomonadaceae bacterium | reverse complement strand
GGTTACGCACCCTGGGTACGTGAGGGCCAATAACGAAGATCATTATCTGGTTGTGCGCTTCGGCCGCTCGCTCCAGAACGTGTGCACGAATCTCGAGCCTTCACTGCTGGCCTCCAGTTATGATTTAACGGGCTATGGTCTGTTAGTAGCTGACGGTGTGGGGGGCATGGCTGCGGGTGAAGTCGCCAGCCAAAAAGCTCTGGCGAAGCTGGTTGAACTGGTGGTCGACACGCCGGATTGGATTCTCGGCTTCCAGGAAAAAGAACACAGCACACTCATTCAGCAGCGCATGACCGCGCGGTTCCTGCAAATCGATGAAGCCTTAAAAGAGCGCGCGGACCATGATGTGGCGCTTAGCGGCATGGGTACGACGCTCACGGCCGCCGCTATATTGGGAAACGATATGGTCATTGGGCACATTGGCGATTCACGAGCTTACTTGTTGCGCAACGACATTCTTACCCAGTTGACTAAGGACCATACGGTGGCGCAAGAGTTGCTCGACGCGGGAATATCGAGTGCGGATCCGCGTTATCGCTCAATGCGGCACGTGCTCACGGCGGCCCTGGGTTCACTTGGTTCCCGGATACAGCCCGAAGTGCAACAGCTAAAATTGAATCCTCATGATCAGTTGCTCCTCTGTACGGATGGACTCACTCAGATGGTGGATGATCGGACCATCGCTTCCGTGCTGCGCAATTCTCAAACCGCTGACGAGGTTTGCAAAAACTTAATAACCCTCGCGCTCGCCGCCGGCGGATTGGATAACGTGACTGTCGTTTTGGCTCGCTTAGCCCTTCGTGGCGCTTTCGGCTAACACCCAAATTCCGTCACGGCAGCCCAATCACACTCAATATTCAGCCGCGGCGATACTGTAAGAACTGACAGTATTAAGTGCTCTCTAACAGCACTACGATAGCGACGACTTGGCCATTTTGGCTTTAGGCGAACGGCGAAAATGCCGGGGTCTTAACCATGAAGCAGGTGGCTTGAGGAACCGGACGCGTACTGGTTTTAAGTCGCCACAAACCAAATAACTTATGGAGGAGAGACTGACATGAGAAACAGAAAATCAATCGCGGTGCCGGTCGCGCTGGCGTTTGTGATAGCGCTGCTGACCGCCACCGGCGCCTTGGCGCAAAGCGCAACCAATGCCCGCACTGTGCAGGTTCCGCAAGGCCAGAAGCAAAAAGTTCAGGGCGTCGTTAGTATCCGCAACGGCGATACGTTCAAAGTTCGTGATCCCGGTGGCGCCGAGACCACCGTGCTTCTCACGGGCAACACCGACGTGACCTCGCATGCGAGAGGTCTGAGGGGCAAGAAGGACTACCCCGTGACTTACATCATGCGCGGTCTGCGTCTGCAAGCGCAGGGAGTGGGAGATTCCGAGGGTAACCTGGTGGCCGAGTGGGTCCGGTTTGACGAGCAGGACTTGCGCGCCGCTCAAGCTCTCGAGCAGACCGATGAACTAGCCGGGGAAAACCAGGCGAGAATTGCCGCTGCGGAAAAGGTCGCACTAGAGGCGGCAGAGCAGGCGCGCATCATGCAGGGACAAATTGCCGAGAACACGGCGCTCGCCAATGACGCGAGAGCAAGGGCCGATGCGGCGCAGGCGACGGCTGATAAGGCATTTAAAGATGCCGCGCTGGCCAACAATCGGATCAATGGACTGGACGATTACGACACAATTCGTACAGTCTCGGTTCTCTTCAAAGTGAACAGCAGCATTCTTGACGCGACCGCCAGACAGGCGATCGACGATGCGGCGGCCTGGGCCAAGGAAGAGAAGGCCAAAGGCAACGCGAACGGTTGGCTGGTTGAAGTGGTGGGGTTTGCGGATACAACCGGCAACACGGCGAAGAATCGCAGCCTAAGTGAACGACGCTCGAAGAGTGTCATTCAATATCTGGTTGGCGTGCATGGTTTGGATCTGCGACGACTGGTCCAACCGTTTGGATTTGGTGAGTCCAAGCCTGTAGCGGACAACAAGACTGCGGCCGGGCGTGCAAAGAATCGCCGGGTTGAAATCCGGATTTTGCAGAACAAGGGAATCAACATGAAGGCTTCGAATCCATAGTCAATTCGTGCCGGACACAACGGCGAACAAGTTGTAACCTCAACCTCCGGCGCAGCGTTTTGGACAGGGAATTCAAGCCTTTAGGAAACAAGCTAGCACTGGGAGCAACTGCCCGGGGGTAGGTTAGCCAAGGTCGCTGATGCTTTAGCTCTTCAAGGCTAAGGCTCAGTGACCTTCGGCTTAAGGGTGAAACACATGCGAGGTAAGGCTGGATCCATCATTGAAAACAGCGAGACGGATGAACTCGATGAAACTCATCAGGCAGTTGCGCCTGGCGGATCATCCGCAGGCCGCGCGATTGCTTCCAGCGGTTTAAGAGCTTCGTAGATCGATTCGTGAGTTGGCACTCTGATGCCCGCTTCGCGCGCCATCCTTAACACCGCTCCATTCTGCGATTCCAGTTCCGAAGGTCTACCTGCGCCTATGTCGCGTTGCATTGAACTGGTTGCGTCGGCCGGCAGGGCATCGACTGAGGCCATCACGGTCTCGATGGCGTCTGACGGGAGGACGATATTGCGCGCGTGTGCGAGTTCGTAAATCTCGCTCATTGCTCGCAGCATCTGGCCTCGCAATTCAGGATCGCTGCGGAGCACGCCCGCCGGCGCGTTAGCGATCGCGCCCACGCCGCTAAACGAAGCGATAAAGAGAAACTTCATCCAAAGCGCGACTTGAATGTCGTCGGCGATCTTAGGGTTGAGTCCGGCGCGAGTGAATGTCTTTTCGATGGCCACGATGCGATCGCTGCGACGATTGTCCAATTCACCGATCACCACGGAAGGCGCAAACCCAGCATGACGAATGTGCCCAGGTTCAACTACGAAGCTGACAATCTTGCAGAGTCCGCCCACGACAGGCGTAGTTCCTAATTCCGCGATCAATTCGCTAACGGCATCGACGCCATTTTGCAATGGCAGCACGGTCGTATGCGCGACGACTATAGGTTTGATTGCGCGCGCAGCGTCAGGAACTTGCCACGCCTTTACACCGAGGATTACGAGGTCAACGTCACCGGCCTCGCTAACGCTATCAGTTGCCCTTGCAGGATTAATCAAGAAGTCGCCATCGATGCTGTCAACTCTTAACCCGTTTGTCTGAATGGCGCGTAGATGTTCGCCGCGCGCGATGAAGGTGACGTCTTCGCCGGCTTGAGCCAGACGCCCGCCGAAGTATCCGCCGACACCGCCGCTCCCGAAGATTGCGATTCGCATATCGGCCTAGATTCTACCTGATAGTTGTTGATCCGATTCTGAGGTTTTGTTCTGACGGTTAGAACAGCAATCTGCTACTTGCCCAGGTCCGGCATTGCATAGTCCCACTTCGCTCGATCGCGCTCGATATAGATTAGCTTCCACGGATACAAGCTCGCGGGATTGGGATACATACCCTTGACGTACGGTTTCTTCATCAAACGTGTCGTCCCGACGGTCAAAGGAATAACCGGCTGTGCGTCGAGCAGAAGTTGTTCAGCACGCGCGAGTAGCTGATAGCGCTGTTGCGCGTCGAGCGTGCGGTTGGCCTCGTCGAGTAGTTGCACATACTTTGGATCATACCAGCCGGTGCCGTTCGTTCCCGTGGGTGTGTAGAAGATGCTGAGGAACGTGTACGGATCAATATAGTCCGCCGACCATCCCGTGCGTGAGACACCCTTGTAATCAAGTGCGGCTTGGGCGCGAAAGAACGTCTTGCCCTCCATAGCTCTCATCGGGATCGTCACGCCGAGATTCTGTTTCCACTGCGCCTGGATAAACTCCGCGTACGGGAGATTCGCGCCGTCGGAATTTGTCAGCAGCTCGATCTCGCTGGCTTCAAATTTCTTTGGATCAAAGTTACCGCGCGCATCGGCGTAACCGGCCTCAGCCAGCAAGTGCTTTGCTTTTTCGGAGTCGAACTGATCGCCCTTGGCCTCGGGATAACCGGAAAACATGCCAGTCGGAACCATTCCGTACAGCGGTCTTACCTGCCGCCAATCGGCCAGAGCTTTCTTGTCGATCGACATGTTCAGCGCTTTTCGCACGCGCACATCTTTGGTCGG
>DATLVM010000296.1:0-22800 GCA_035577445.1 Pyrinomonadaceae bacterium | reverse complement strand
CTGCCGCGGCCCCTAACATCGGATTGATCTTTAAGAGGAACGCGATCCCAAGTCCGGGCAGAGCGATGTGCGATACCACGTCGCCCGCCAGACTCATCCGCTTCATCAAGGCAAAGCTGCCCACTAAGCCGGCCGCTACAGCCGTCAGAAGCACGAGGATGATTGAATATGTTTCTGAAGCTGACATTCGTAGCTTGGTCCAAAACCTCGGCGGCTATGCCGGCTGATGTGCGGAAGGCCTGTGGCCTTCCGGCAAGACTGTTTTCTCGATTTTGGGCTACGCCCAATTTGTTGGGGCGAAGCCCCGGATTCATTGTGAGCCGGCGCGGAAGCGCGGAGCGCTTCCGCACATCAGGCGGCATAGCCGCTCGCGTAGTCATCGCCTACCCGCTCATGCCGACGGTGTTGGCGCACGATGATCGTGATGGTCATAGAAGCCGACCGACTCGCCATATAGCTTTTCAAGCACATCATGAGAAAGAGCCTCGCGCGGCGCGCCAAAGCAGACCTTCTGACGATTCAAGCACAGCACCGTCGTCGCGTAACGAAAGACGAAGCTTAGATCATGCGACACCATTATGCTGGCGAGCTCTCTCTCGTCCTGAAGGCGATGGATGAGCTCGTAAATGTGTTCCTCACCCGGCTCGTCAACGCTCGCCGTCGGTTCGTCGAGCAACAGAATGTTCGGTCTGCCAATCAATGCGAAACCAATCAGTGCTCGTTGAAACTGACCGCCGGACAAATGGCCTACCGGCGTGTCGCGCATTTCGCGGGTCAAGCCGACGCTGGCGGATAACTCATCGAGTTCGACGACACTAACACCGAGCGTCCGGCATTTCGAGCGAAACAGATCGTTGAACGTCAACGGCAGGTGAATTTCCGCATCAATTTTTTGCGGCACATAACCGATTCTCACGTCCCGCGCCCATTCAACCTTGCCCGAATAAGGCAGAAGCTTCAGCAAAGCTTTGAGTAACACAGTCTTTCCTGCGCCGTTGGGCCCGAGGATACTCAGTCGTTCGCGCGGTGCGAGTTCAAAGCTGACTTGATCGACGATCAGCTTGTCCTCAATGCGTACCGATAGGTTTTGAACCGTCAGCAGGGACATGTGCCGGAGAGTCTTAACACGAATAGCCATTCGGTGGAAGCGCCCGTTTCAATGGCTTTCGCACAAACTACCGAAGAAACCGTTCTTCATGTCCAAAAACCTCCTGCAACCGCCGGGCTGAAGCCACGGTGTGAATGAGCCCCTTCGGACCTCAAATCTCACCACCGCCCAAAACTGAGAACTGAGAGATTCTTCGCAGCGCGTTTGAATATTCCGCAGCTAGTGTGATGAAGCCTGCGGAAAATGCCGCTATCAACGTCGGCACAATCATTGCACTGCCCCGTGATTCGGATTGAAGACGACGAAGGTGCATCCGATATTCATCACTTTAAGGAAGCAAACATGACGATAAATACGACTAAGACCGTCGGCGAGATAGCCGTAGAGTTGCCGCAAAGCACTCGAATTTTTGAGCGAATGAAAATTGATTACTGCTGCGGCGGTGGCGTTGCGCTCGGTGAAGCGTGTCAGGCCGCCGGCGTCAATCTCGATACTTTGGTGCAGATGCTCGAAGCTTCGACGACGCAGAGGGCCAACAACAACATCGATCTTCAAGAGGCGACGCTCACTGAACTTATTGCCTACATTCTCGACAAGCACCACGTTTACACGAAAGACGAGATGGCGCGGCTTGAACCGCTGGCTACAAAGGTAGTGTCTGCCCATGGCGCCAATCATTCGGAGCTCCTGGTTGTGCAGGATCTCATGCAGCAACTATTCGCAGATTTGAAGCCGCACATGTTCAAGGAAGAACAGATCCTGTTTCCTTACGTCCTCGAGCTCGAAAGAGCGCAGGCCCAAAACCGCCCCGCGCCTTTCGCTCCCTTCGGCACCGTCAACAATCCGATTCGCATGATGATGATTGAGCACGATACCGCCGGCGAACTTCTGCGCGAAATGCGCAAAGTCAGCGCCGATTACCGAGTCCCGGCTGATGCGTGCATTAGCTACAAGACATTTTACGAAGCCCTCGAGGCTTTCGAACAGGATCTGCATCAGCATATCCATCTGGAAAACAATCTTCTATTTCCGAAGGCGACTGCCCTGGAGAAGCACTTCTAGTCAGCCCGGTTGTGTGCGAGCCGACGACTCACGACGCCTCTCAATCAGCCAGCACTCGCAATGAATAGCTTTAACGACTTGCTTGACGTCCATCGTGAACTCGACGAGTTGTTCTTTCAACATCAGCGCGCATTGATGCGAATTGAAATCGATCGTGCGGAAGAGTTCCTGGCAGAGTATTCGCGTGATTTGTTGGCGCACATACGCAATGAAGAAGAGGTAATGCTGCCGATTTATGCAGAGCGCGTGAAGGCGCCGGTCGGTGGGGCTGCGGACATCTTTATGGGCGAACATGAGAAGCTGCGCCAGTTCCTCGCTTTGTTTGCGGCAGAGATCGAAAAGATTCGCCAGACGGATGACGTGGAACGCGGCGTCTTGTTTCTGATCGATTCGCAACACCTCTTCAAGCGATTGCTCGTTCATCACGACACGCGGGAGAAGAAAATGCTGTATCCGCTGCTGGATGAAGTTACCAGTGAAGCTGAGCGAGAGGAGTTGTTCACTAAGCTTAAGCTGCGAGAGCGGATATAAGCCGCACCTCACGATGTTTGTGCAATCCCGGGTTTGCGCTCCACCGAAGTATTTCCCGATAAGTTTGTTTTTAAGGGCACAGAATCAAATTCATTTTAGTTAGGGAGAATCAGTCGATGAAGAAACTTTGGATAGTGTTTATTGCGATCTTTGTCGCGTCATTCGCCGTACTCGGCTGGGTCGGCACTGAAATCTTTCGTCAGGCGCCGCCGATTCCGCGCGAAGTCGTTACTACTGAAGGGAAAGTCGTGGTCTCCGGTGACGACATTCAGAATGGACAAAATGTTTGGCAGGCGATGGGTGGCATGGAGATGGGCTCAATTTGGGGCCACGGCTCATATGTCGCGCCGGATTGGACGGCTGATTATCTGCATAACGAGTCGGTGATGATTCTCGACCAATGGTCGCAGAACCAATTCACAAAGTCCTACAACAACCTTCCGTCTGAACAGCAGGCGATGCTGCGTCAGCGCTTGCAGGACATGATGCGCAAGAACACCTACGACGCATCAAGCGGACGACTGACGATCGATCCTGTTCGCGCCCAGGTCTTCGAAGCGAACCTCAAACGCTACTCGACACTCTTCACCGAAGGCAGCAGCGATTACGCGATTCAAAAGGACGCGCAATCCGATCCGGTGAAGCTGCGGCAACTTAACTCGTTCTTTTTCTGGACAGCCTGGGCCTCGGTGACAAACCGTCCCAACAATACGATTTCTTACACCAGCAACTTTCCTTCAGAGCCCTTGGTGGGCAATGTTCCCACCAGCAGCGCGATTGTCTGGACCGGGGTCAGCGTCATCATGCTGATCGCCGGCATAGGTTGGATGGTTTGGTTCTACGCGAATCGCGGCGAAGGCGCAGCCGTCTCGCACGATGTACCGCACACCGATCCGCTACTCGGTGCGAAGCTGTCGCCATCGCAGAAGGCAACGGTAAAGTACTTCCTGGTCGTCACGCTGTTATTCCTTCTTCAGATCGTGATGGGCATGATCACGGCGCACTATGGCGTGGAGGGTCAGGGCTTCTACGGAATTCCGCTCGCGCAGTATTTGCCGTACGTGGTCTCGCGCACCTGGCACACACAGCTCGGCATTTTCTGGATTGCCACCGCCTGGCTCGCGGCGGGACTCTTCATCGCCCCGTTCATCTGTGGTTATGAGCCCAAGCGCCAAAAGCTCGGCGTCGATGTTCTGTTCGGTGCTTTGTTGATCGTCGTGCTTGGTTCAATGGCCGGACAATGGATGTCCGTCATGCACAAACTGCCCGGCAGTCTGTGGTTCTGGATCGGCCATCAGGGTTACGAGTACGTCGATCTCGGAAGAGTGTGGCAAATCGCCCTGCTGGTTGGATTGCTGCTTTGGCTTTTCCTAATCGGGCGAAGTGCTATCCCCGCGATGAAGCAAAAAGGAACGGCCAAATCTCTCGTCGTCCTTTACTTCCTCTCGACGACCGGCATCGCGCTCTTCTACAGTCCCGGTTTGTTCTGGGGAATGAGGTCGCACCTTTCCGTGGTTGAGTACTGGCGTTGGTGGGTGGTTCACCTTTGGGTTGAAGGCTATTTCGAAGTATTCGCCACCGTCGTCATCGCATATCTCTTTGCGCGGCTCGGCGTGATTCAAGCCGAGGCCGCAGCGCAAGCGTCGCTGCTATCGGGCGCGATTTACTTGACCGGCGGCATCATCGGAACGCTGCATCACTTGTACTTCGCCGGCACGCCGACGGTGGCGCTCGCGTTTGGCTCAGTCTTCAGCGCACTCGAGATCGTGCCGCTGCTGCTCGTCGGCTATGAAGCGGTCGCGAACATTCGCAGATCAAAAGCACGCCCATGGCTGCAACAGTACAAGTGGATCGTCTACTTTTTCGTCGCGGTCGCGTTCTGGAATCTGGTCGGCGCCGGAATTTTCGGCTTCATGATCAATCCGCCGATTGCTCTGTACTACATGCAGGGCCTGAACACGACCGCGGTGCATGCGCACGGCGCGCTGTACGGCGTGTACGGAACTCTCGGTCTCGGACTGATGTTGTTCTGTCTGCGCGCAATGAAGCCCGATATCATCTGGAAACAGAAACCGATCTGGCTGGCATTCTGGGCAATCAATATCGGCTTGATGCTGGAGATTCTTTTCAGCCTCTTGCCTGTTGGTTTGCTGCAAACATACCAGTCGGTCGCCAACGGCTATTGGTCAGCGCGCAGTCCTGAGTTTCTACAGACGAACCTCATGCAAACGTTACGCTGGATGAGAATGATTGGCGATACCATCTTCGCGGTTGGCGCAATCTCGTTCGTTTACTTCGCGCTCGACTTGATGTTGCGCCGAAAGACGAAAGTCAAAACCCCGGCTGATGCAGTGACGGAAACTGCGTAATGGTGGCACGGGAAACAACCCTGCGATCAAAGCAAACAAGGCACGCCCGCAATGGTGTGCGGATCAAAACTATTGCCCTGCCCGCCGAACATGGCGGGTGGGGCCTTGTGTTTGAGCCGGTGGTGCTCGGGCTTCTCCTTGCCCCTTCGTTCGCCGGGTTCTACCTCGCGTTGAGTGCCGTCGCACTCTTTTTGTCGCGTCAACCGTTGACGCTGCTCATGCTCAATCGAACCCGCGAGTCACCACGCACTGCGTTAGCCAGGCGATTCGCGACTCTCTATCTCGGAATCAGCGTTGCTTCGTTCATCGCCGCCGTTGTTTTTGCCCAGTTCTCCTTTGCGTTGCCGTTGCTAATCGCAGCTCCGTTCGCGATGGTGCAACTGGTGTATGACTGGAGGGGTCGCCGGCGGGTGCTGCTTGCTGAATTGTCAGGAGCGACGGCCATCTCTTCGCTGGCAACAGCTATTGCGCTCTGTGGTGGCTGGTCAAATCCCGCTGCTTTTGCGCTGTGGGCGATCATGATCGCGCGCGCCGTGCCGGCGATCTTATACGTTCGGGCGGTGCTTGGACGATTGCATAATAAACAAGCGTCATCGTTACCGATGTTGGCCGCACATGCGCTGGGAGTTGTGGCTGTCGCGCTACTGTTTCGCGGCGGTCTGGCTCCGCGATTGGCAATCGGGGCAATGCTGGTTCTAACCCTTCGTGCCTTAATTGCCTTTGCGTCAGCGCGCCGCTCGCGACTGACAGCCATGCAGCTTGGCTTCAGCGAGATCGCCTTCGGAGCGCTAACCATTCTCGCAAGCGCGCTCGGCATTACATTCAAAATCTAAGCCCCTTTAGTAGCAGTGTCTTACTTTGCGGCTTTCCGCCTTTGCGTGAGCTGTCTTGCATCCAGAGGTGGTCGCAAAGGCGCCAAGGCGCAAAGATTCGCAAAGTCGAAATAAGACACTATTCCGTTAATCATCAATGCACACTTCGCGCGCGACTGTTGTATCATCGCGCGCAAATTTTTTATTGCTGAGGATGATGATGAAACGAACCCTGCTCTCAATTCTCCTTCTGTCCCTTTGCGCGATTAGTCTAAATGCCCAGACCAAACCTGGCGCTGAAGATTACAACGCCATCTTCAAGCCGCTTAAGTGGCGATCGATCGGGCCGTTCCGCGGCGGCCGATCGAACTGCGCGACGGGAGTCGTCGGCGATCCCAAGACGTATTACATGGGCACCACCGGCGGCGGGCTCTGGAAAACCGAAGACATGGGTTTGACGTGGCGGAATGTCTCGGACGGCTTCTTCAAGACAGGCACGATCGGCGCCGTCGCGGTAGCGGAGAGCGATCCGAATGTGATCTATGTCGGCATGGGCGAGCACGCTGTGCGCGGCGTGATGACGTCGTCCGGCGACGGCGTTTACAAATCGACTGACGCCGGGAAGACATGGAAAAAGGTTGGCCTCGACGAGACGCGGCACATCTCACGCATCGTCATTGATCCCAAGAACCCGAACATCGTGCTCGTGGCGGCGCAGGGCGCGCTTTATGCGCCCAACAAAGAACGCGGCCTCTTCAAATCAATCGACGGCGGCAAGACCTGGAAGAATGTTCTCTTCGTCGACGAAAAAACCGGCGCGGCTGAGCTGTCAATGGACATGACGAATCCGCGAATTCTCTACGCGGCGATGTGGGAACATGGCCGGCTGCCGTGGAAAGTCATCAGCGGCGGTCCAGGCAGCGGTCTCTATAAATCGACCGACGAAGGCGATACCTGGGAAAGAATGAAGGAAGGTTTGCCCGAAGAAATGGGCAAGATGGCGATCGCGGTCAGCCGTTCAAACCCGGAGAAAGTTTATGCGCTGATCGAAAGTGATTCCGAAAAAGAGGCCGGCGGCCTATTTGTTTCAAACGACGCCGGCAAAAACTGGAGCCGCATCACCAACGATCATCGTCTGCTGCAACGGGCGTGGTACTACATCGAACTCTTCATCGATCCGAAAAACGACGACACGGTTTACGTGATGAGCGCGCCCGCGCTGCGTTCCACGGATGGCGGCAAGACCTGGGAGAACCTTTCCGGCACGCACGGAGATTTTCACGACCTCTGGATTAATCCCGACAACGCGCAGAACATGATCATCTCGAATGATGGTGGCTCGGCGATTAGCTTCAACGGCGGCAAGACCTGGAGCTCGCAATACTCGCAGCCGACGGGCCAGTTCTATCGCATCAACGTCGACAACCAATTTCCTTATCGCATCTACGGCGGCCAGCAAGACAACACTTCTGTTTCGATCGCGAGCCGTGAGCTTGGCAGCGGCGGAATTACAAACGCCAGTTGGTCACCATCGGCCGGCGGCGAGAGTGCTTTTCTCGCCTTCGATCCAAACGATCCCAAATTGGTTTTGGGCGGAAGTTATCAGGGCACGATCGAAGTCCTTAACGTCAACGCCAAGGCATCGACACAGATCATGGCAGCTCCGATTCAATACCTGGCGATGGACGCGAAGGACATCAAGTATCGCTTCAACTGGAACTCGCCCATCATCTGGAGCAAACACGAGCCGAACACTTTCTATCACGGCGCGCAGTATCTGCTGAAGACCAGCGATTGGGGCAAGACGTGGAAGGAAGTTTCGCCTGACCTGACGCGTAACGAGAAAGAAAAGCAGGGTCGCGCCGGGGGTCCCTATACAAATGAAGAAGTCGGCGCTGAGAATTACGGCACGCTCGCATACATCGCTGAATCTCCGCATGAGAAAGGTGTGATCTGGACCGGCAGCGACGATGGCTTCGTGCAATTGACTCGTGACGGTGGCGTGACGTGGAAGAACGTGACGCCGTCTGGTCTGGCTGAATGTCTGATCAATGCGATAGAAGTTTCGCCGCACGACAAGGCCACCGCGTACATCGCGACCACGCGCTACAAGTTCAATGAATTCCGGCCGGGCCTTTACAAGACAACTGACTATGGCGCGCACTGGACCAAGATCGACAACGGCATTCCGGCGAATGCTTTCACGCGCGTGGTGCGTGAAGATGGCGTGCGCAAGGATCTGCTGTTCGCCGGCACTGAGTTGGGTCTGTTCATTTCCTGGGACGGCGGCAAGAATTGGGCGCCGTTTCAATTGAATCTGCCAATCACTCCGATTACTGATCTGCGAGTGCACCAGGGAAATCTGATCGCGGCGACTTCCGGGCGCGGATTCTGGATCCTCGATGATTTAGACGTGCTGCGTCAGTACAAGACCGCGGCTTCTGCGTTGAGTATCTATCAGCCGTCGGGCTCATACCTGGTAAATAGCTCCAGCGACCTTGATGAAACCAGCGAGGAGTTCACCGGCGCCAGTCGCACGCGCGGAGTGAATCCTGCGACGGGCGTAGTCATTTATTACTACCTCCCCGAGTTGAAGAAAGACGATCAGATTTCGATGGAGATCAAAGACGCTGACGGAAACGTCGTGCGCACCTTTTCTTCGAAAGCCGATGAGAAACTGAAGAAGTGGGAAGGCGCTCCAAAAGCTGATCCTCTGCTGCCAAAGAAAAAAGGGCTCAACCGCTTCGTATGGGACATGCGCTATCAGACGATACCCGGCGTACCTGATGTTGATATGGAAGTAAGCTTCAGCGGACACAAAGCGCCCCCGGGAAGATATTCGGTTACGCTAAAGATGGGCACGCAGACGGTGGCAACTCAAGCCGAAATCCTCGCGAATCCGCTCTATCCCACCGACGTCGCAACCTACCGCGAATATCATCAAGTGATGTGGGACATGGAAACGGAAGTGACGACCATGCATCGCATGGTGAATGACCTCTACATCAAGCAGAAGCAGTTGGAATCGCTGCTCAGTTCGTTGCCGGCGGGCAGTAAGTACGACGCGCTGAAGAAAGACGGCGAAGCGCTGCTCAAGAAAATGAAGGCTTGGGATGAGGACATGGTGCAACGCAAATCGAAAGCGTACGACGACGTCGAGAACTTCCCAAACAAGTTCACCGCGAATTATCTGTTTCTAATCAACATGACAGAGAGCGACATCCCGCGGGTTAACCAACCTTCGCTCGACCGCCTGAAAGAACTGAATGCGCAGTGGGTGACCTTGAAAGCCCGCGCGAATGAACTCAACGATCGGGACATTCCGGCTTTCAATAAGAAGATGTGGGACGCGGGCTTGGGAGCGATTTGGAAATTTTAGAGGACTCTCACGTCATAAGAGATAGCGCTCGATGTCCAATGCGCCGTGAAAGACGCCGAGGATATCGATGTTGCCGTCAGGCTTGAGCAGGTAAGTGATTCTATAGTGTTTGTAATGCAGGATGCGTATCTCGCGTGACTCTACAGCTTCGTAGCGATAGCCGAGCCGCGGGTGATTCTGGAGTAGCTGCGCCTTTTCAAAGATATTAACAACAGTCTCCGCTGCCGCTGTCGGATTATCCGCGGCGATATAGTCGTAGATGTCTCTGAGCCAGACTTCAGACTCGTGCGTCCAATTTATTTCTGCCAAGTCTTTATGCGCCGTGCCATTTCGTCGTGTGGAATCGTGCGACGTTCGTCAGAATCCTTAAGGCCTCGTTGCACCATCAGATCGAACGCCAGCTCACGAACGATTTCGTCGTAGGAGCTATCATCTGGTTGACGGTTGATGATTTCAGTAATGTGTTCTTTTGCGGTTGACATCAGGTCTCTCCGATGACGCGATCATAACCAAAAGTCGCCGCCACGACAATTGATAGAGGGTAGCGTCCTAATAGAGCGAATTTGGAAGTTCCAGGATTATCAGGCGGCTTTCTTGAATTGAAGCTTCGCATGGATGCCGAGCGAGGCCAGCACGCGCAGCATTAGATCAGTTGAGATGTCGTGAGTATTCCGATTCAGAATTGCTGTCACGCGAGTGCGTGAAGTGTGTGCGAGCTTCGCCACCTGCAAATGAGTCAATTCGCGTTTGTTTACCACTTCGATGATCTTGTCGTTAAGGTCGCTGCGAATCTCAATCTCGACGCCGTCTGCCGGAGTAAGACCGAGAGCCTTCGCGAGTTCTCGAGCATTTCTCGCCACCATGGGCTTCACCTTTTTCATAAAATCTCCTTCAGGCGCTTTCGCGCGAGTTCAATCTCGCGTTGCGGCGTCTTTGCGGTCTTTTTCGCGAATGCATGAAAAATCAGAACCGCCGTTTCGACCCTGGTGAAATAAAAGACGCGATATGCGCCTGAGCGATCCTTCACACGGAGCTCTTCGACGCCGGGGGCGACTGACTGCATTGGCCGTGACAAGGGCATCGCAAGTGTCGCTCCCTTTTGTAAATCAAGAATAGCCTCTCCGAGTTCCCGTCGAACCTCCGGCGAAAAGCTCTCAGAGCCGCCCGTGCCTTTGGGTGGAAAAGGGCAGGCTTCACGACTTCAATGTCTCAGATACGGGACGAGAGGTCAAGAGATGTTTGCGCGACACTGACTACATAAAGCAGAGGGGCAGGGGCGTTATCGCGCCCCTGCCTCAAAAAAGGCTAAGAGCTACGGACGAATCACATAGTCCGGCCAGCATGAATCACTCGCCATCGAGAACCCGTCAAATTCGTTGTAGCCGAAAATGATCGGGCCGGTTCCTCCCGTAGTCGGCGGCGCGAATTTCGGATCGAGAATCCGCGCGATTTGATCTCGGACCGATTCCAGGTGAACCCGGGTCGCGCGATCCGTTGTCTTGGCCAACGCTACGGTGATCGAATTGTTCAGCGAACGTAGCTCGGCTCGATAGAACGGCTTCTCGTCGCCACTCGTCACGAACACAGCGGCAAACCCCGGCGGCAATCCTTGCGGAAGCGTCGACGCCGCGCCATTTAGTTTGTTGTTGGCGATGTCGAGATATGCGCGCTGCAAGTTTCGCCGATAAGGATCGATGCGAACTTGCGGCGTCTCGAGTTCCCGCCACACGCCACGACGAACATCGGCGAGGAAATCCGCCGGTGCGTAGGACTGATCGCCATCCAGCGCGTTCTGCTCAACTAAACGAGCAAAGCGCGCGCTCGACAACAAGTTGTTCAGCACGCTGTTCTGCGCGTTACGCATGCGACTGAGCACACCGATCGGCTCGATGCGTCGCAGAATGTCTTTATCGACCTGCCATGTCGGACTCACAAAAGCATTGTCGTTAAGAAAGCGAACCGCTTCCATCTGACGAGTCCTGGGTACCGGGTTGAAAATCACACCTTGTTGCCCGATGTTCTTCTGTTGGGTGTTGAACCCGCCGACGATTGCCGCCACGTGATTCAACTCCAACGTCCACTGTCCCAGCATCCGGCCATAAAGCTCTTGCAGATCTTCGTATGGCTTCCCTTTCTCAGATGCGTCACTCGTGGTCGCCGTTAAGAGCATCTTCGAAACGCGTTGCAGGTTCTTGATGCCCATCGCGGTCGACTTAACGGCATCCTGATCGCCGACTGCTTCAGTCAACTCACCGGGATCGCTGCCCGCTGAACCGGGCGTCGAGAATCGATACCAGGGGGTGTTGTCCTGGGCACGCGCCCAATCGTCGAGCGTCGATTCCTCTTGATCAGGGGTGGTCGCGTTCGTAATCGGTTTGTAGCCCCACATCGTGGCCCAAACGTCGTAAGGACCGATGCCTGGTACCAGATCCGCAACATCGATATTGTCTTCCGGCTGGGCGACATAGTTGAAACGCGAATAGTCCATGATCGAAGGCGTGTGACCCATCTTATGGACCCAGTCTTTATCGCGAATCTTGTCCTGGGGATACATCGAACTGCCCTTCATGTTGTGCTGAAAGCCGAGCGTGTGGCCGACCTCGTGCGCCACGACAAATTCAAGCAATCGTCCCATCAGATCGTCCGGCAAAGGCAGCTTCTGCGCGCGCGGATCGAGCGGGCCCGCTTGCAGGAAGTACCACGACCGCTGAAGGTTCATGATGTTGTGATAGAACTGAATGTCGGATTCGAGGATCTCTCCGGTACGAGGATCGTGAATGTGCGGGCCACTGGCGTTCTCGATCGTCGAAGGCAGCCAGCGAATCACCGAGTAGCGGGCGTCCTCTGGACTGAAGTCTGGATCCTGCTGTGGTGTCGGCGCGAGCTTGGCGATGATCGCATTCTTGAACCCAGCGGCTTCAAAGGCCTTCTGCCAACTCTCTACGCCTTTCTTAAGATATGGAATCCACTTTGGAGGCGTCGCCGAGTCAATGTAGTAAACGATCGGCTTAATCGGTTCCGAGAGTTCAGCGTTGGGATCTTTTTTCTCCAGCCGCCAACGGGTGATGTACGTCCGTTCGGGCGCGCGATGATCATCGCGGCCATAATCCATCTGGTTCACTGAAAAATATCCAACGCGCTCGTCAAACAGGCGCGGCATCATGGGCTTCTCTGGCAGCTTGACCATGCTGTGATGCAGAACGACAGTGGCGCTGCCGGGACGCATGCCGGTCGACGCGAAGGGATTGGGCGCTGGCGTCGCCAGCCCGGCGGGCGCCGGCGTTCGCGTATAGGTCTGCGAAGCCTCGGCCTCAATATTTTCCGGATAAGGAGAAACGCGCTCGATGAACGACCGAGCCGGATCCATCGTGGTCGCATTCAGTCTCTGACGAGCACTGAACTCGAACACGTCAGTAGTGAACAGTCGCGTCACTTCAATGACTGCCGCTTCTTCCGGTCCCCAGGCGGCGACCGGAAACGTCATGATGATCGAGTCATTGTTCGCCGCCTGCACTGCCTGCGCAATGGCCAGCTTCGAATCGGCGACGACGCTGTAGTCGATATTGCGAAGATTGATCTTGTTGCCGTTGCGTTCCCAGCGCACCACTCGATTGCCCAAGGCCTGGCCGCCGTACCCTACGCCCAAGGTGGTCCGCGCGATCTGCGTTACCCAGAGAAAATCTTTGTCCAATTCCTTCTTGGGTATCTCGTAATAATACTTGTCCTTCACTTGATGCACCGTGAAGATTCCCTTCTTCGACTTTGCATCCTTCGTGATTACTTTGTCGTATGGTTGCGGGTCTTGTGATGGCGGAGTAAGTCCGGGACGGACACCCGGCGATGGCTGTTCCTGCGACACTACTACAGGCTCTTGGGCCATCGGCGCCACGGTCATGGTGATTAAGAAACAGATGACGAGCAGCATGCGGGGGATCAATTTCATCGAAAACATTCCTCCAAAATTATTGAGATCGAAATCCGGGTCGGGCCGGGCGCAGGATTCGGGGCGCAGACTATCACTGAACGGCGTTCGCGTCCACTGTCGTCATATCGGATCGCTGCTCAAACCGAAGCCGTGCACACTTCGCACTTCCGGCGAGGAATGGCCTCGGAAAGAGGAGTTCGTTTTAAAGAAGTAATCGAGGCAGGCCGTCGACGATTTCTCGGTCAGTGGCCTTTAGAGCCACGACTTGAGCCATGACTTCGCGCTGCATTTCCCGTTTCGTCATCGCGTTTCTGCGCCAGCGTCACTGCCGCTAAGGCGATTCCGGTGCCTGCGAGCAAAGCCCCTCCGACGAGCAAGGGATGCGTCGCTAATTTGCCCCGGTCCGATTTGTCTGCGGACTTACTGAATCCGTGGTCGATTACTTCCTGCGTTAAAGGTGCTTCGTGCATTTTCCTCCTATGCGGCTTTAGCCTCCACCGAGGTTCGGTCGATTAACTTCGAAAACCGGCTGTCTGGTTCGTCTTGATAGAGAAACGCCAGGTTCTCACTATCGAATTTCGTGAAGAACTCTTCCCACGAAATCTTCTGCAGCCTTTCTTCACCGCTAAATCCCGGATAGTCAATCCGCAGTAAGCCCGGATCGTTTTTGTCACCGGTGCCCTTCACACATGCGGGAAAGCCGCCGCGCTCCTCGACCCATCTGCGAATTTCATTGTGATCACTTGTCGTTTTTGCTTCGGCCATCTCTCTTCACCTCTCCAGCCAAAATTGTCTCTGACAGATCCGCTGCTCTGTGCAACCCCAGTGCCAGCGGCCGGAGTTCCCGCACCGGTCTTCGTCAATCAGCTCAGATCAATGCTGGCTTAGCATTTGCCGTTGACCGCGACAGCACTCAGATCTGTTCGGCTGGCAGTCAATGCGATGCAGAACGGATCGCTCAGTGTTCTCTTAGCGAACGACAGCTGGATTCAAATCACGGGAGGGAGAAATGAAGACCGAACAGGTGAATGAGCTTTTATATCAGGCTCTGGAAACAGAAATGGGAGGCGTCGAGATTTACACCACCGCGCTACGCTGCGTTGAGAATGATGACTTGAAAGAAGAGTGGACGAAGTATCTCGACCAGACGCGCAGTCATGTGCAGATCGTGCAGGGTGTGATGGAAGTTTTCGGGCTCGATCTCGAAAAAGAAACGCCCGGCCGAAAGGTCGTCCGCGAGATTGGCGAATCTCTGGTCAAGGCGATGGAGCTTGCGCTCGACGCGGGCGAGGATGGCGCTGCGCAGTTGGTTGCCGCCGAAGCCATCACGCTGGCAGAGACCAAGGACCATTTGAATTGGCACCTGCTGGGTGAAGCGGCGAAGAAATTGAGCGGCGCCGAAGCAAAGGCTTTAAAGGAGGCGCACGAGCAGATCGAAGATCAGGAGGACGAACATCTCTACCACACGAAGGGATGGACGCGAGAGCTTTGGATGGAAGCGTTGGGGATGAAGGCCGTGCTGCCGCCACCCGAGGAAGTCAAAGACGTGAAGACCGCGATAGGGGCGTCGCGCGCGGAACAGGCTCGACAGCAAATGATGTGAGGCATACTGCCAGTCACACATCGAGTACAATGAACGCCAGCTAAAGATGAAGCTGGCGTTCTTACTTTGTATCACGGTGGCGGTCGCGTCGGCGGCGGCGATCCCTGCCGCGGCACAGTCCGATCAGTCTCCGCTGCCGGCGCCGACGGGCTATGTAAATGACTATGCGAAGGTCATCGACGATGGGACCAAGAATCGAATGGAAGCGACGCTCACCAATCTTGATCGTGAGCACCAGATTCAATTCGCCGTCGTCACCGTCGATACCACCAACGGCCGGGAGATCTTTGATTACTCGCTCGCGGTGGCTCGCGGCTGGGGCATCGGCTCAAAGGACGTGCAGAAATCGAGTCTGCTGCTGCTCGTCGCGATCAAGGATCGCAAGTACTACACGCAAGTCAGCCGGCACCTCGAAGGCGACTTGCCGGATGGGCTCGTCGGCCAGATTCAGAGAGAGCGATTGGTGCCCGCGTTTCGCGCAGGTGATTATGCGCAAGGCCTGAGTGAGACTATCGATGAGTACATCCGCACCGTTGCGGCGAAGCAGGGCTTTAGCGCCGATACGATTACCGAAAAGCGCAGCACGCCAACTCAGATCAGAACTGAACCGTACTCCGGTCATACCGCCAACATTTGCGGGGTGGTGGTTTTTGCGGCTGTAATCATCATCGTCATTCTGATATTAATGCGTCGCGGCGGCGGGGGTGGATTTGGCGGCGGCTGGTTCATCTGGTTGCTCCTCAGCATCCTGTCAGGCGGTCGTGGCGGCAGGTCGTCGAGCGGGTGGTCTGGCGGAGGCTTTGGCGGGTATAGTGGCGGCTCGTCGGGCGGCGGAGGATTTGGTGGCGGCGGTTTTGGAGGCTTCGGCGGCGGTGGAGATTTTGGCGGCGGCGGCTCTGGGGGAAGTTGGTGAGCGCCGTGTCAGTACCGGGAGCGGTAGCGACCGGATCAAGAAGTCCCGCTGGGTTTCTAAAGGTTCCTCCTGATCCGGTCGCTACCGCTCGCGGTTCTGACACAGAAACTAAGGAGACTTTATGAAAAAAGGAATTCTGATCGGCCTTGGCGTGATAGTCCTGATTGTCATCGTTCTGCTGTTAATGATCGTCGGAAGCTACAACGGCCTCGTGACCAAACAGCAGGAAGTCAACGCGCAATGGGCGTTAGTTCAAACGCAGATGCAGCGGCGGGCTGATTTGATCCCCAACATCGTCGCCACAGTCAAAGGCATTGCCGGCTTGGAAGAGCGAGTGTTCACGCGCATTGCGGAAGCGCGCTCGCAACTGCTTTCGACAATTAATAACCCGACCGCCACAACTGAACAAAAGATCGCCGCCGACAACAACCTGACAACGGCCATGCGCGACGGCGGCCTGCTCGGCACCGGCGGTCGCTTTCTCTCAATTGCAGAAAACTATCCCCAGTTGAAATCAAACGAGAGCTTCTTAAAGCTTCAGGATGAATTGGCCGGCACAGAGAATCGTTTGGCGACATCGCGGCGCGACTATACGCTGGCCGCCCAGGATTACAACACCACGCGCAGCCGGTTCCCGAAGGTTTTGATCGCGGGCTTGATGGGCTTCAAAGAGCAGCCTTACTTCCAAGCGGATCAGGGCGCACAGACCGCGCCTAAGGTTGATTTTGGCAAATAAAGTTCTGACTGAATCGAGACAAGGAACAGATTCATCGATAAGATGGCGACTGGAAACAAAACAAAGGCGCTCGATCAATTAGTCTCAGAACTGCGTGAGGCGCAGGGCGATAATCTCGCGTCGATCGTTCTCTATGGCGCGACGGCAACCGCCGAAGATGATCATCGCTCAGATCATAACGTGTTGGTCGTGTTGCGAAGCGGCGCCTTCGAAGACTTACGTGGATGCTCGCAAGCGCTACGTGCTTGGCGTGATGCAGGCCAGCCGCCGCCGGTAATCTTCACCACGGATGAATTGGAGCGCGCCGCCGACGTGTTTCCGATTGAGTTCCTGCAAATGGAACAAGCTCGCAAGATCCTCCACGGCTCCGATCCGTTCGCGTCGCTCACAATATCGTCTGATAATCTGCGTCATCAGACTGAGTACGATTTGCGCATCAGGTTCATTCAGCTGCGACGGCTTTACATAGCCCGCTCGCCAACCGGCAAGGATCTCGTTAACTTGATGATCGATAGCTTCGGGAGCTTCGCTGCTCTCTTCCGCGCGGTTCTAATTTTGAATGGACAAGAGCCGGCCGTCACTAAAGCTGAAGCCGTCCGAGCGACAGCTAATCTGTTGCAGCTCGACGTCGAGCCATTTGACTGGATTTTGAAAATGAAAGGCGCGAAAGGAGCAGCACCGGCCAGCGTCGAAGTTGAACGAGTGTTCGCAGCTTACTTAAAGGAGATAGAACGCGTCATAGACGCAGTCGATCGCCTCGCATAACGAACTCATCATCATCATGAATAGTCCCCGGACAAATACCCTCGACGTTCCCAGCAAAGGCGCACTCGATTTTCTTTCGTTAGGAGCAGTCGTGCACCGTCTCGATCCTGGCATTGTTCCCTTTCGCAAGGCTCATCAGTGCGAGATTCACGTGAGCGGCGGCGAATACAACGTGGCGGCGAACCTGGCTGATTGCTTTCGCCTGAAGACCGGCATTGCCACAGCCATGGTCAATTACCCGATCGGAGAATTGATCGCTGGGCGCGTCAAAGCGATGGGCGTTACGCCAATCTATAAATGGTTCGAGCATGATGGAGTGACCGGACCAAACATCGCGACTGTGTACAGCGATCGCGGTCACGGCGTGCGACCGCCGGTCGTGTTTTACAACCGCGCTAATGAAGCCGCCGCCCAACTGAAACCGGGCGACTTTGATTGGGCATCGATCTTTCACGATGGGGTGCGTTGGTTTCACAGCGGCGGGATCTTTTCCGCGCTGTCCGATACGACTTCAGAGCTGATAATTGAAGGAATGCAAGCGGCGAAGGCGGCCGGCGCGGTTACCTCGTTCGATCTGAATTTCAGAGAGAAGCTCTGGCGGCGGATCGGTGGACCAGAGCGAGCCGTCGAAGTGATCAACCGCATCGTGAAGCACGTCGATGTGCTCGTCGGCAACGAAGAAGACTTACAAAAAGGCCTGGGGATCGCCGGGCCTGAGGTCTCGGCGAAATCGAAACTTGATCCGGCAAACTTCTTCGCGATGATCGATCGCGTGATTGAAAAGCAACCGCACATCAAAGTCGTTGCGACGACGCTGCGGGAAGTTTATTCAGCCACGCGCCATTGTTGGGGCGCCGTGGCGTGGGTCGGCGGCGACCAGCACGTATCCTTGACCTGCGATTTGGATGTGCATGACCGAGTCGGTGGCGGCGACGGGTTCGCCTCGGGATTCTTCTATGGATTGCTGGCGGGCGAGTCTCCCGAAGAGGCTCTAAAGTTCGGTTGGGCGCATGGCGCGCTGCTGACTACGTTCCCCGGCGACACAACCATGGCAACGCTGGAAGAGGTGCGAGCGTTCGCGAAAGGCGGCTCGGCGCGCATCCAGCGCTAGTGACACAGATTTCAGTCTGTGTTCGCGCGTGAAACCATCACAGACTGAAAGTTGTGCCACGGGCAAATCATGAGCAGCAAAGCAGCCCCATCATTTATCGGCAGAGGCTCACCTGAGTTTGATCTGTCGCCGGACGAGCTCCGGGAAATTCTCGAACAAGCGCTGCTTCGCATCGGACCCAACGCCCGCGTCCTTGCCATCATTCCCGACAAAACTCGCGACGATAACACGGACATACTCTTTCCCTTCGCGGCGGAAATCTTGTCCGAACGGAAGGTCGCTCAGTTCGACGCGCTCGTCGCGCAAGGCACGCACGGCGCAATGACTGACGATGAGAAGCGGTCGAAGATTGGATTATCGAATGGCGTTGAAGTCCCGGGCTTGGGTGAGATATTCGACCATCAGTGGAATGTACCCGAAGAGCTGACGACAATTGGAGAACTCAGCGCGACCGAAGTTCAGAGACTGACTGGCGGATTGATCACCGACGCGGTCAAGGTGAATCTGAATCGGCGACTAGGGCCGGGAGTCTACGACACGATTCTAATCTTCAGTGCCACGGTGCCTCATGAAGTTGCCGGATTCGCCGGCGGCGCAAAGTATCTCTTTCCCGGTGTCGCAGGGCCCGATCTCACGCACGCGACGCACTGGCTCGGGGCGTTGGCCTCGATCGAGAACGTCATCGGACGCGTTGAGACTCCGACGCGTCACATGATCGAAGCCGCCGCCGATTTTGTGTCCGCGCAAATCATCACACTGAATTCCGTGATGACTCGCGATGAAAACAATCGCCTGCGCACGCATGGCCTGTTCACCGGTGATTTTCGTTCGGCCTTTCGCGCCGCGGCTGAGGTTAGCGGTCGCGTCCACATCAAATATACCGGCCGAAAATACAAACGGGTGGTTGCTCTGCTCGACGAGCATTACGACGAACTCTGGGTGGGCGGTAAGGCGAGTTACAAGCTGGGTGGAATTATCGAAGAAGGCGGCGAGCTGATTATTTACGCGCCGCATCTGCGATCGATTTCCGAGACGCACGGTCGGCTGATCGAAAAGTACGGCTATGCGCCACTGGATCGAGTACGCGAGATGGTCGCTCTCTCGACTGAGCTGCAAAACAATCTCGCGGTGGCGGCACACCTCGCACACGTCTCGTACGCCGGCAAGCGAGATGAACAAGGCCGCGTCGTACCGCGCTACAAGATCACGATGGCGTCAGCGCTCGATGAAGAGACGTGCCGTCGCGTGCACCTTGGATTCATGGATTATCGGGAGTTCAGGCGGGAACATTATGACGACGACACGGATACTCTGGTGGTTGAAAGAGCTGGAAGGGATTTGTATCTGGTCTAAGAGTGTCAGAACCGGGAGCGGTAGCGACCGGATCAGGAGGCGTCGTTACTTGTAATAGGGCGTCTTGATCCGGTCGCTACCGCTCTCGGCTCTGACACGTCATCTTCCCATCCAACCGCCGTCCACAACCAACACTTCTCCGTTAACGTAATCGCTGGCGGCAGACGCAAGGAACACTGCGGCGCCTGCTAAATCTGAAGGTTCACCCCAACGACCTGCGGGGATACGCTCGAGGATCTGTCGATTGCGAGTCTCGTCTTGCTGGAGCGCCTGCGTGTTTGATGTGCGCATGTATCCGGGCGCAATCGCGTTGACGTTGATCCCTTTGCCGGCCCACTCGTTGGCGAGCGCTTTGGTCAACTGCGCGACGCCACCCTTTGAAGCCGCGTACGCCGAAACCGTGATCCCGCCTTGAAAGGAAAGTAAGGATGCAACGTTGATGATCTTTCCTTTACCTTGCTCGATCATCTGTCTACCGGCGAGTTGTGACAGACGAAATACCGCCGAGAGGTTTACCTGGATTACCATGGCCCAATCTTCTTCAGAGTAATCAACCGCGGGAGCGCGGCGAATCGTGCCCGCATTGTTAACGAGAATGTCCAGGCGTCCTAATTTCTTAACGGTCGCAGCGAAAAGTGCCCGTGGAGTCTCCGGCTTTGATAAATCGCCCGTGATTGAAAGCGCGCGCCGGCCGAGCTGATCGATTGCATCGGCAGTTGCCTCCGGTGAGCGACTGTTTCCATGACAAGCGACGTCGGCGCCGGCCTCAGCCAAACCGACGGCAATCGCTTGACCCAATCCAGCAGCCGCGCCGGTCACCAGCGCTACTTTCCCGTCGAGTTTGAATTGATCGAGAATCATCGACGCAGCTAGGGCTTCTTTTTCAAAGGCTCGGCGTAGATCTTGATCAGAAGCATCGTGAAGTCTTTGTTCGCAGTGCTTCGTTGATGTGGAGTACCACGCGGCACGATGATCACATCGCCCTTCTTAATCTCGATCGTCTTGCCGTCGATGATGCGCGGGCTGCGCCACTCGCCGGGATCGGTTTCTTTCGGCGAATCCAACTTGCCGCCGAGCACCAGCGTCGCCGATCCGTCCAGCACGTAATACACGTCGTCCGACGCATCATGCAGCTCGGCCGCGGCGCCGATCTTATTCTTCTCGTGCTGCACGGCAACCCGCAATTGCATGCCGCCGCTGTCAATCAACTCTGAGGTTTTGTTGTCCGCCTGCAGAGTCTTCTGCAGATCGTCAAGCGACTGTGCGGACATTACTACGAATGGCTTCGCCGCTTCGCTTGGCTTGCGTTGGGCTGAAGTAGTGAACGACGCGACCACTAGAATCAGCGTGGCATAGAGAACCATGTAAAGTCCGCGCAGCGGACGAACGAAAATAGCCCAGCACTTTAGTGCTGGGAGACGCGCCATGAATAATTCCCATAAGCCCGTGAATCGGGCGACAGAATGCACGTCCTCCCATGATTTCTGTCGTCCGCTTCGCGGACTTGATTCAAAACGTTGGTTTTGAACCCAGCGATAAATCGCTGGGCTATTTCCGTTCGTCCGCTGCGCGGACTTGACCAACTCCATGATCAACCTCCCGGTGGTTTCCTTCGCCAGGGCTTTCGACAGCGAAGCCTCTACTTTCTACTCGCTTCCAATCCACTTCCGCCCTTATCAAAGCCGGGCTGCACCGTTACGACACCGAACTGGCGATCCTCGACTTCGCGATGGGCGGCCATCATCCACACGAAATTGATGGGATGGCCGGGCACGGACACGTTCGGATGAAAACCGCTCGGCATGGTTACCGCATCGCCATCGCGCACGACACCGATGAATTCCGGCTCATTGGGATTCGTGTAGACGAATTGCACGCCAAATGACGGCGCGGGCATGTCGTAATAAACATAGAGCTCTTCGAGCATCGACGCATGTTCGTGTGGCGGCCAACTGGTCCAGTGACCAGGCTCTGAAGTCGTGAAGCCCGCCAGGATGCGCCCCGCTTCGACATTTTTCCCGAGCGTAATGTTCACCGTTCGCGAATTCGACGCGCCGCCAGTCTTGAACCTCAGCGATCCGTCTTTCTCAATATCAGCGTAACGCACCACTTGCAGCGGATACTTGTTTTCCACGTCCGCCAAACACTCGACGAGATCGACTTCGCTGCCGGTCGTTATCTCAACCTGGTTGTCGCGCGGCAGATAAATCGAATCGTACTGCGCGATCTCGTTTGCCACTCCATCGCAGGTGATCGTGCATTTGCCGGAAAGACAAATCAGCCCCGACTCCTGATTGCCGGTGTTGAAGCTGACGTTGGGCACTTCCTTATCAAGAATGATCCGGCCGTACGAGAGATGCTTCATCGTACTATTTTCCGGAGTGATCGAAATTGTGCGGCCCTTCTGCGCGTTGGTCTTGCGAAAAATTAATGCCTCAGTTTGCAGTTTCGTTTGTGCGCTCATAATGTTCGTCCTCTCAGTAGTCTATCCGTCGTTTAGAGTCGGGCTACCGCCCGACTGCGCGGCCGGTCGGCCGCGTCTAAACGCAATCTAGTGTCGCTGGTGCTCATCTAACCACAAAAGGTCTTCGAGCAAATAGTAGTTACCATAAACCAAACTGACGTCGCTCGGCCGCGTGCTCGATCCGTGACGCAGAACGCCAGGCGGCGTTCTGTCATCAGCGGACACCGGCGTCAGATATCTATCGATTAACGATTGCACGATGCGCTCGCCCTCGCGTCGATAATTCGCTGCCCGTTGTTTGTCCGAGGTCAGTTCCGAAAGCCGCAACAGCCCACCCGCGATGATCGCCGCTGCCGAAGTGTCTCGATTCCGAAAGTGCACGCCTTCGTCGGCAAAATCGTACCAAGGCACACCATCTTCCGGCAGACGATCTAACTCGTAGCTTGCAACTTTTTCCGCCGTTGCGAGCAACCGCGGATCCTTAGTTTCTGAGTACGCGACCGCAAATCCATACAATGCCCACGCCGCTCCACGCGACCAGGTAGTGTCCGCGGCGAAGCCCTGGTGAGTATGCGTAAATACTTTCTCGCCCGGCTTTGTGGTGTTCGGATACTTGATCGTGTTACTCGTGCCTTGCGATGAAGTGAACTCCTGCCGATTGTCGCCCGG
>DATLVM010000295.1:0-2364 GCA_035577445.1 Pyrinomonadaceae bacterium | reverse complement strand
CGCCGCAATCGATGAGGCTGTCGGATCTCAGGCGAACGGATAACGATGGACGCAAGAAACAAATTGATCGTCGCGTTGGATGTAGAGAATGCGAATCAAGCGCTGAAGCTGTTTGATTCCCTTCACCATTCCGTCGGCATGTTCAAGATCGGCATGCAGCTTTTCACCGCCGCCGGCCCTGACATTGTTCGGCAGATCGTTTCGCGCGGCGGCAGAGTCTTTCTCGATCTCAAGTATCACGACATCCCGAACACAGTGGCGCGGGCTGCGATCGAAGCCACGCGCCTCGGGGTTACGCTATTCAACATCCACGCGTCAGGCGGCCGCGAAATGATGGAACGCACAGCCGGAGCGGTTTCAGAGGTCGCCAGTCGTGAGAATCTCGCAAAGCCAAGAATCCTCGGCGTCACGGTTCTCACGAGCATCGATCAGGAAACTCTGCGGCAGATCGGAATCGCCGATGAACCTGCGATGGTGGTTCGCCGGTTAGCGTCGCTCGCTCAAGCTTCGGGACTTGACGGCGTGGTCGCGTCAGCTCAGGAAATCAAGATCATTCGCGATGCGATCTCGCACCCTGATTTCTTGATCGTGACTCCGGGTATTCGCGCGGCGACCGGAGAAGCGCACGATCAGCGGCGCACGATGACCGCCGGCGAGGCGATCAGAGCCGGCGCTGATTATCTCGTAGTTGGAAGGCCAATCCTCGCGGCTGCCGATCCGGTTAGCGCCGCGGAAGAGTTCGTCAGTGAAATCGATGAGGGGCTGCGGACCAGACCTGCTCAGCCCGATTTCGCGGAACAAAGCCGCGTCCAAAGCGTTCAGTGAGAATGAGTTTGCGCGACGCGTCTGGTTGCCATTATCATTCAAAGGTGCACGGAAAAGTTTCCTTCTCACGAAAACTCGCGCAGTTTCTCTTCGTTCTCTTTATTCCCTATCTCGCCGCGGCTCAACAGACTGATAACACTGCGGCGCTTCCCTTCAACGCAGCTGCTTATCGCGTCGGCGAGCGTCTGACTTACAACGTCAACTACTCGAGTTTCGTCAGCGCCGCGCATGTCGAATTGTTCGTAGCGTCGCGCGGAACATTTTTCGGTCGCGAGGGAATCCAATTACGCGCTCACGTGGAAACCAGCGGGGTGATCAATGTCGCGCTGCTTTCAATTAATAACGACTACACGACATTCGTTTACCCGGAGAGCGGACTGCCCTATCGCGCGCAGCAAGTCGTGCGCGAAGCGGGACGAACGACCCAAGCTGAAGTCGATTACAACCAACCCGCGGGCACTGACGCGATTCCGCCGAAGTTGCGATTGGGAGAATTTCCCGGGACCTACGATCTGCTTTCAGCCATTTACCGCGGGCGTGCGATGCCCTTAGCGCCCGGCTTTGCATACCTCATCAACGTGAGAAACGAAAACGATGAGTACGCCGCGGCGATTAAGGTTACACAGAAGGAACTCATTAAAACTAGTGTCGGATCCTTTGACGCGTTGGTTGCAAAGATCGATATCAAACACAGTCCCCTCGACAACGTCCACGCGTATTTTAGCGACGATGAATGGCACGTGCCCGTGTTGATTACCGCAAGATACAACAACGCGGACATTCGGATGGAGTTGGCAGGATCGCAATTGACCGTTCCCGCCGCCGTGCCCCGTCCGAGCGTAGAGCCGGCGACCGCAAATCCGACGCGAACACCGGTAACCTCGCCGAACATCGTCCCGACGTCCGGGGCTGCTTTGGATCTCCCGTTCAAGATCGGAGAGCAACTCAACTATCGCGTATTCGTCGGCAACACAAACACGGCGATCGGATCGATGAGTCTGTCGGTAAAGACGCGCGGCAGATTCTTCAATCGCGACGGATTGCAGTTCACCTGGCTCGCACAGACATCAGGTGGCGGAATTCTACCGATTAAGGATCAGATGACTTCGTTTGTCGATCCCGATACCCTGGTTCCTTTTCGTACCGAAATAAATTTCGCCGAGGGAAGCTGGCGCAACGCTCGCAATTACAATCTCGATCAGGAGCGTGGCCTGGCGACAGTTGAAGGCAAAACCGATCGGCAGGAGATACCCATCGGCACGCACGATTTGGTTTCGGCTCTTTACGCGATTCGCACGTTCGACTTTAGCGGCCTGCGCCAGAACGCGATTTCGATCATGGCTGTCGATCGTCCTCGCACGCTGTTTGTGAAGGCTGAGCGGCGCGAGACGATCGAGTTGAACGGCCAGAAGATTCCGGCAATCATGCTGAAGGTCACGACTGACGATTCCGATCCGGATAAACTCCAAATCCGCATGTGGATTGGAGACGATGCGCGGCGGTTACCTTTGCGGATTACGGCTTCGATGGGAACGGCCG
>DATLVM010000294.1:0-7584 GCA_035577445.1 Pyrinomonadaceae bacterium | reverse complement strand
CTACTACGAAAAGGTGTAGGCGAGGAGACCTTGCACGCCCCTTTCACTTCGTTCAAGAAGGATCCTCACAAAAAAGACTTGATTAAGAAGCTCGCGCTAGAGGACGCCAATGCGCAAGAACTTGAATACAGGTTCGCCGTTCTGACAACTCTTAAATCAAACTACCGTGTGCCAGCAAATCAGCCTTTATTACTGCCGGGCTCCTTGCTGAAAGAAATCAAGGAACCAGAAGCAGGACAAACGCTTTTTTTATTATGCATCCAACCTATCTGTGATTGCCTTCGCATTGACGAAACGAGGGCCTTCCCATTTCTTCAGCTACGTCCGCCCACGGAAGCAGAGCCCGCGTTTGATCTCGTCGTGCCCGATAGCGCTATTTATAGACGTCTTCGAATTCAGTATTCGCCCTATACTCTGAAGATGATTGATTTTGATCCTTCCGAAGCTGTGAGAGTAATTCAGGCAAAAGTTAATGAGGAACTCCTTCAGTTCGAGGCTTCCAGCGGAGCTTTATACCGATGGATTGGTGAACTCAAGTTCGATCAAACACAAAGCATTGTTAACAATTATGCTGGACAACTCTCGCGCGTCGGTGTCGATGAATCTGAGTGGTTGAGAAGATGGGCGAAGAGGTAAGTTTGCTGCGATGGCCGATTTCATGTCTAAGGTGCAGCGTAGCCGCGCGATGTCGGCTGTGCGCGGATCGGAAACCGAGATTGAGCGGAGGGTTCGTTCCGAGCTTCATAAGAGAGGTTTTAGGTTTAGAAAAAATGTTTCTCGGCTCCCGGGCCGGCCTGACATAGTATTGCCGAAGTATCGCACGGTCGTATTCGTGCACGGATGTTTTTGGCACCGTCACGATGGTTGTTCGCGATCGAAATTGCCGGCAAGCAACCGGCGGTTTTGGTCGAAAAAAATTGGCGATAATGTAAAAAGAGACCAACGCCAAGTTCGGGCTCTTATCTCGTCAGGCTGGCGAGTATTGATTGTTTGGGAGTGCGAACTGCGAACGCTCCAAGATGTGGTCGAGCGACTCATGAGTGCGTTAAACTCCAGGTTCCATCCGAGTCATTAGCCGATAGTGAGTAAAAAGTCGCCAACTGGTTGAACAGCCTACCGCGTCCGACTGAGGGCCGATCATTGAACTGCCCGTGAGGAGGTACATCATGGCGCGTCTCGGAGGTCTCCTATTTGCCTTCGCGTTGTTGATAATTGTCAGCCAGCCGCTGACGGCTCACACCATGTCAGATTGCCAATCGCCGACGGGTTTCTTGAGCTTCACCGCGGTCAACTTCTCTGGCGGCAGTTCGTTGCTATGGGCCTACCGGGGGCTTGTGGGAGGGCCCCGCCCGTTTTTGACTTTCTGGTCGGACTACGTGAGATGTTCGGCTGAGTTGGTGTAACGTCTTAAAGTTCTTTTGCTAATTCCCAGTGCTGCGGCAATCTCGTTCGAATTTAGTCCCTTTGCTTTGAGTACTCGTGCTCTGGCGGGGTCTGACTTTGTGCTTCCTCTGACTCGACCTGTGTAAACGCCGCGCTTTTTCGCAGCTTCAATACCTGCTCTCTATCTTTCTCTAATATTGGCATGTTCAATCTCAGCAAGCCCGAGCAGTAAGGCGGCGATGGTTCTTTCAATCACACCGCTTAGTTCGAGCTGCTGTGTTATGACTATTATCTTTATTCCCTTGTCGGCGCAATCCGCAAGGACACTGACTCCGTCACGCAGGTTGCGGCTCAGACGATCAAGTTTCCACAGGATGACTGTTTTGATCTTGCCCGCGAAGATGTCACTTTGAAGTCGATCAAACTCCGGCCGTTCTAACCGTGTTCCTGTTTCGGTGTCTTCATACCAGGTAACGTTACGAAGAGGGACGCCGTTGTTTTTGAGATACCTTCGGATCTCTGAGCGCTGACTATCATTCTTTGATCTGCTGAACTAACTCTGAGGTAGGCGGCAATCATTAGAGACTATTGTAACTGAGTGTGGGTCAATTAGGGTGCACTATTATTGTCCGTGGGAGATCAAACTTTGCCTGAGCAATCATGCTCGGAAAACAGGCGTTACATATAACAGACTGCGGGCACCCCTATTTGGCCGCCGGGAAAGATTCGTCGTGGGTTCGATTAGCAGATGCTTTACCTAATCCAACAATCTAGACTTGCTGAACGATAGGGTCCCCCTTTTGCGAAAGCGCTATCGATTGCCTTGCGCACTGAGGAAGAATCTGGAGGCACCACCGGCCCCATCTGATCACACGTTTTTGCATCCTGGTTGCCCGAGCAAACATCGAGTCTCGGGTGAGGTTATCGTGGATTGTCGTTTGGATCAGGTTTTCAGGGGTTTACTTCAGGACGCGAAAGTAATAGGTGGCTAAGATTTGAGCCTTTTCGTCAGCGGCGCCGGTGTAGAGTTCAATTTGATAATCCGCCATCGGCAAAAACTCTACCGGTACTATCAGGGGTATGGACCCAGAAGTTTCTGCCCTCAAATCGCCGATTTTAAATAGCTCTTCTCCCGAGATTTTTCGGACAGACACGGCGTAGCGGTCGGATGTAGGCCCAGCGTTCTCTAAGCTTAACCTTATGAATTTGGTTTCTCCGGTAACAGTAACTTTCTTTAGCTCGCTTGTCTCGCGCAGTAGGGTCGGTTGCAAGGCGACTTCTGCGCTCGAATGGATTGCGATCGGCGATGGCGGGTGATTGAGTTGTGCTAGCGCCCTTTCAACCTCAGCCCGGTGGTCCGGCGACCTCGGCGCTCTGAGAAATCTAATTATCAAAGGCGACACAAGGACCAGCATTAGAACCACTGCCGCGGACACCGCGATGACTACCTTATATCGCCGAATTACGGAGACCTCATCGCGCCATACTTGTGTCACTTCCTGCACTCGACGCACCGTCTTTGCCGGCAAAAAGGGCGAATCAGGCACGTAGGCTTTCAACGCCGTCGCCAGGCCGAGTTGCTTCCGCCGGTCTTCGTCAATGATGAAATTCTCGCGAAACTTTTCCAGTTCGGATTCTGAGAGGACCTCGAAGACATAGTCATCAATCAGCGCAGTTTCCGCGTCGATGAATCTGGCGGCGAACCCTTGGTCGGTCAGCAACTGTTCTGCGATCGCTTCCCGATCACGGTCGTCAAGGTCGCCTAGAAAGTAACGCCGCATCCGGATCTCTTCTTCATTCAACGCAGCCATCTCAGATTGCTTCGGCTCCTTATCCTTCTATGTCTCTACCGGCGATATTATTACTGTCCGGTCGCCTTTTTCACGCAGTCCTCCACGCAGGGTATCAGTTTCTCACGAACGCGAAATACCCGACCGCGCAAGGCACCCGCTTTCACATTCAACGTTGTGCTAATGGCTTTATGCAATTCGATCTTCGCTTTTTTTTGCTCCTGATAATAGACCTTTATCAAATTTGCCTGTGTGGGCGTGAGCTTGGCGAGACATTCTTCCAAGCATTTTAGATAGACGTCAAGTTCTTCGGCTTGGGGGGCTTCAGGCGGTGGCTGAATTACACGCTTGATGCGCCGATAGTATTCGTATCGCACGTATCTGGCGACTGCACGAAAATACGGCTCTCGCTCGCCCTCGTAGGAGGTTCTCAGTTGCGGAGCGTGTTTCGCGACCCGGTTGATAGTCTCGTCCGCCAGATCTTCCGCCTCGTAACAGTGGTTACTGAGGAACGCCCTTATGAGGTCTCGCCGAATTGACTCATATTTTTTCGCCGCCCGCTCCGGGTCGGTGTCGAGCCAGGCAAGCAGATGATCAAAGTCATCCTGATTCAACATTGGCTAGACGTCCGTAGAATCCTTTCGCGCAATGTTGGCACACCTCTATCGGCCACCCATGAGTCTTCTCTTTGTGTAACGCAAATAGCTGTAGGCGGCTAAACTAAAAAACAAAACCGTCAATCCCCCAAGGAGAAGATAAAGAATGCCGGAGGATGATTGAACTACCGGGTCCTTGTACTCACCCTGAAGCACGAATCCTGCCCAGAAGAAAGGTTGTTTCCAGCGCGACTGTTTCCTCATTTCAAGTTTGGCGTTCCTCAGCGCAGCGGCCGGAGTCAACCCGTCCTTCAACATGCCTTTGTAAAAGTAACTCATAAACTCGGCCGTAGCGGCATCATCAACCTTCCAGAGGCTGGCCACCACCGTCTTTGCTCCTGCATACATGAACCCGCTGGAAAGGCCAACCACACCTTCTCCGCGAACCTCCTTGCCGAGACCGGTTCTACACGCGCTCAGCACGACGAGGTCTGCAGATAAGTCGAGATTGTAAATATCATGAAGCCGGACGAATCCATCTACGCTTTTGCCTTGTTCGTCTACGAGAGATAAAAGCATACCAGATAAATCTGGATGCTCAGTGTCGAGCAGACCATGAGTTGCCAAATGCAGGATTTGATATTTATGTATTTCGGAATGAAGAAAGCTTTCCTTGTTGGCGGCGAAGCCGGTTGTCAGGATGCGATCCCGGCTGGGGACCAGACTGATGATTGCGTTTGCCTCCATTAGCGTCGCAGGCAGTCGCGATACCTCTCGAGACGATCCGTTAACGTCGCGCAGCGCGCTCGATAGATAGGTGCTGACATTCTCAGGTTGGTTTGGCATCTGCTCTTCGGAATGTTTCGCCAGCACCCGCGGATCGTCCTTTTCAAAAACCGGATCAGCCAACACGTACACCGTCCGTTTATCGCCTAAATCCGACCGGTGCTCCGCTCTAATCGCAGCCAGCGTCAGGGCGGAAGGCAACATCACGATCTCGTGTTTATCCACCAGGAGTTCTTCGGTGGTAGCCGCCCCGGTCGGGGCGGGAGGCGGTAACGTTTCGAAGGGAACCAGATGGAGGAGGCCATCAGCTACGATTAAAATGCGTTTATGATGCAGGCGATCCGCGACGGACGTCAGTAGCAGATTGCTAAGACCTTGTGATTGCGTCATTGCAGAGTCATCAGCAGCGGACAATTTCTTTGATTGCCCGGTTGGACTTTCCGCAAGGCGTAACTGTGGGGGGAGAATCGAGTAATAGAGCCTCCAGGCGGAGTCTTCAATGGCTTTACGGCCCGGCAGTTTATAGCTTGAGATGTCGTTCGCAGTTATGGCCCACAAATAGCTCGCTTCGTCACCCAACGCAAACTCGAGCATGACCGAATCGTCATTCTTGAACAACTTCTGCAAATCTTCGGCGCGCAAGTTATCGGGTTGGACCAACTCGGATTGACGCGGACTCTCCGCCCTGAGCTTCGAACGTAAAAACTGATATTCGATAGTCAACGTGCTGATTTCTCGCGAAACGAGATCGACGTCCTCCTGCGTATGTTTACCGGCGAGCAGACGCGTCCGATATTCTCCCTTCTCGTCCAATGCGCGAAGTGCCTCTTGTTCCTGGGCCCATGTCGAATTCGCAGCGGAACTCGCTTGCGGTTCAATTTTTTCCTGCATAATCGAGTCGAGCAAAGATCGGGCCCGGGCCTTTTCGCTCGCGACCAGTGCAGCGATCGCGTAACCACGATCAGGAAAGCGCGCATGCAGTGTCATTAGCACGTCGATCAAGAGTTCATATTGCTCGTGGACCGACGCGAAGTAGGACGTGCGAAGCTGCGCATTGTTTACCCTGTTACGTAGCGATTCGCCGATATTGATCGAGTCCTGAATGACAGAAAGAGCTGTGATCAGGTTGTCCCGCGCGCGTTCAGCTTTGGCGGTATTGAAAAGTGTGAGTGCCTCGCCATGTTTGTCCCCTGTTTCTCTCATCAACAACAATGCCTGCTGCAGGTTCGCCAGGGCTTGCGGCAGATCACCGGCACTGGTTTGTATATGGCCGATATCGTTGAGCACGTAAGCTTCGCTGCGGCGGTTGCCCAAGGTTCGATAAATATTGAGGGCTGCGTTGAACTGCATGAGCGCCTGTGCGGCGTCTCCGCGCGCGAATAAAACTGTGCCGATGCCTTTCAGCGCGTGTGCTTCGATCACGCGGTCGCCGACCTGCCGGGTAAGTTTGAGAGTCTTTTCGTAGTAATCAAGCGCTCTTTGTATTTCACCTTGCTGAAAAAGCACCCTGCCAACCAGAAACTGATTGAGCGCGGTAAAATCACGATTGCCGATGGTTTCGTAGAGCTGAAGAGCGCGATCATAAAAGTCGAGAGCGGCCTCATAGTCATTCAAATTTTGATACGCGCGAGCTACTCCATTTAACGCCGCGGCCTGGCCCTGCCTGTTACCTATCAGACTAAAATAGTTCGCCGCTTCTTTATGAAAATCCAGGGCGATTTGCTCATCGCCCAATGAAGAGTGAATACCCCCAAGTGCAGTTTCCGCTAAAGCCCGTCCGCGACCGTCCGCTACAACGGTGAACGCCGTAAGTGCCTTGTCAAAGTAATCCGATGCTTTGCGAGCGTCTCCCAGATCACTGTACGAGTAGCCCATGTTAAGCATGGTCAGCGCCTGTCCTCCGCGATCACCGACCTCGGCGTCGATCGAAAACGCGTGCTCGAACATTTCGATCGATTTGCGCAGATCGCCAACTGAATATTCGACCTCACCCATCGTATTGATGGCTTGTGCCTCGGCCCGGCGATCAGCGACCGGGCGGTGCGACGGCTCAACGGGTGGGAGCATGTCCAGAATTTTCTGCGCGTATTGCCGCGCCATATCATTACGGCCAAGATACACGTTTGCGTACCCGATCCCTTGAAGAGCCGCCAGTATGCCCGACTCGTTGGCGGTCGATTCACTTATCGTCAGCGCCTGCTTGTATTTTTCCAGACTGGCTTGATATTCGCTCAATGCGAAATACACTTCTCCCAGCCGGCACAGAGTTTCGACAGCTTGTGCCTTATCCGGGACCGACTCGTACAGAATAACTGCTTCATTGTACTTCGTAAGCGCGGCACGTTGCGCTGATTCCTCTGGTTGTTCACGAAGCTGATCTGCTTCGGCTCTGATCTGGGCAGCCCGATCTTGTTGCCGCGTAGTCGTCGTGACAGCCTCAATCTGTGCTAGCTGGAGATCATATTGCCGCTGTCCGGGTTCGCTCTCGATCGACTGTATCTTGATGTGGTACGTCGCGCCGGCATCTGTCGAAAAGGAAAGCTGTAACACACCAAAACGGCGGCAAATCAGTTCCTCGTGAAGTTGATCATCGCGGAGCAACGATAGCTTTAGCTGCAAATCACGCTTATCGAGGATCACGCGAGCGTGTTGGCCCGGTGATAGCCTCACCTCATAAGTTCGCGCTTCGCCGGGAGACAAAACATCTGAAAGCTTCTGGCCGGAAACGAGAGCGCGCGGCGCGGACCTTGCGGCTTTACTCGGTTCTTCATTGAAACCGGCGGTGTAGAATTGAAGTGCGAGCGGGACAGTCAGATATGTCAGCACTAAAGCGAGTGAACGTAGTGAGAGACGCGAGGTTGTTGTGAGGAATACCAACTTCGTTCAACCCTCCGTTGATCCTCGTAAGTCTCGCAACAGAACGATGATACTGCGAGAGGTGGATGGCCAGGGGGTCTTTCTGCCGACGCTAAGATCGGACACTAGCTTGATGGCGAGGTTGCGGGGATGGATAAAATGGACTTCGATCG
>DATLVM010000293.1:0-19268 GCA_035577445.1 Pyrinomonadaceae bacterium | reverse complement strand
CAGCTCTTCTCCTTCCGCTTGCTTGGATAAGTACTTTTGTCGGTACTCAGCAACCGGATCCGCCCAATTGATTGGGATTCCTCCCACCTCACTGTAAAACACTATTTCAGATCGGTCTGGCAGTTCCTGGATGGAAAGGGCGGGATCCCCGGGCTCCACAATCCGAGAAGAAAGGAGTCTCTTAAAGTCGTCTAGTTTTCTTTTGTCTGCGGTGTCTTGCGGAAGGCCAACCAGAATCTTGTGGCGTTCAGGTGACAAGGGATAACTCCGTGGCCGACTGCCACCGTGCAACCAAAACTTCGCTTTCCGATAAATGAATCGAACTTGTTTCTCTAATTCTGACTCGTCCGGATATTGCTTCCAGAGCGCGGCTATGACATCGAAGTCCTCCTTAATCTTCGCAAATTGCTTGCGTGCCAGGTCCCGAATCTGCGTCTCAATTGCCTCCATCCCGCCGCGTTCATTCATCACTCTAGGCAAATCCATCACCGACGTACGCAATTCCTGCAGGATTTGATCTCCGATAGATTGGACCGCCTGTTCCCTGCGCTCACCCATTCCCAAGTACTTCGGCAAGTAGTTGTTTTCGATGTCAGAAGGATTGAAGAGCATCAGTGAAAGCTCATCACTGCTCTCCTTCTTAAAATGATCATACTTCTTCTCCAGGTCATCCTTCAGACTCTCAAGTTTTCCGCCTAACTGGTAAAGTTCACCAATCAACCCCTCGGTATATGCCTCGCCTCCTTCAGTTGTTTCCGCAGCGCCGATATAAGCAACCAGGCTGTTACAGATATCTATTGCCGCAATTCGCACCTGGGTCAGAAGCACGGCATTTAAGTACCCCGTGGCAACCTCCTCGAATCTCAGCAGGTCGTATCGAAGAATGGTGCCCTTTCGTCCGTCTAAATTGGAGCGTCTCTCATGACGGGCAGACTGAGCGAGCACGTTCTCGAATTCGCGGCGGGCTCCTTCAGCTTCCTTGATCGAACGGTCCACCAACCTGCGGAGCGTTGGTATGTACTCCCGGTTCTCATCCCGCAAGACATTGACTACTTGTCGAAGCAGGGCAATTGCGTATCCGACGCTTTGGTGCTCTTCGTTTACGATGGTCGCGACATGTTTGTAGAGAAGCTCCTGCGAGCGCTTTTCGATGTCCTGTTTATTGAAATGGACCGCCTTCGAGTAGTCTCCCCACTGCTGCACGTCCTGCTTATCATTGCGCAGCTTCGCCAGTTCTCGTTCCACGCCCGCGCGCAGATACTGCGCCAGACCCTGGCCCTTCTGCACGTGCACCTTGTCCCGCACTTCGCGCGCTATTTGACCAACGGCCAGGGCGGTGAGATTCTGAATTTTCTGTCCTTGCTTTCGACCATCGTCGAGCAGCGCATTTTGTATGTCGCGCCGTTGTTCGATCGTCCCCTGCGCGGCCAGATTGCCTTCGAAGAGATTAATCTTCGGCAAGACATCTCCCAGGACTATTTCGGTCAACCGGGCGGCGTTGAACTCACCGTGTGATATGCGTCCCCAATGGTCCACTACTTCGGCTCCGAGCTTATAGGCGCACGCTTGCTGGATGCGATCGGCCGGAACGGTAATCGACGCCATTCCAAAGCTCGAGTACCTGGTAATGAATTTTTGATCGATGATGCTTTGACCGTGCTCGTTAAGGTGACGAAAGGCAAATTGATCGACCAAATACTGGTCGAGATTTACCCGCACACCCCGCTTATAGCCGGCGAAGTTGCCTTGCGTGAAGTCCTTGAAAATATTCTCCGCAACCATGTTGAAAATGGTGTTCTTATTAGAAAAATCGACCGTAGCATCTACCTGGTTGGTCCGATCGATCAGGTACGTGTAGTTAAATGGCGGGCCCTCAATCTTGCGCGGTTGATGATCGGGCCATTCCACTTCGAAGTCATGTTCGTAACTGTAGTACTCCATTTCCTTTAATGCCGCGTAGCCGTTAGCAAATATCTTGTCCTCATCCGGATTGAATAACCCCGGCATCAGAACGAAGCCTACGGTCGTCAACGCCTTGCCGCGGAAGACATTCTTGATGAGAAATGCAAGATCAGCGTACATTCCGCTTCCAGTGCCGCCAGCTATCGAAAAAACCACAAATACCTGAAGGTCCGAGGTATTCGTTTCGAGGTGGTGCCGTTCGTGAACTGCCTTAATGTTCTCAATGTTCTTTACTACGGTTCCGGCCCGTTCGACCGCATTCCTTATCTCGGTGTAGTGCTCAAAAAAGCCCAGGCGACTGTAAGCGCGAATCTGCCCGGCTCCTTCGGTCATAGTCTTTAACTTGGTTAGCCCGGGATAGAACCAACTCTTTATGTTGGGATATTGATTCAGGTCGCTAGTGACCTTTGTCGTATCGGCCATGGTAGTCATCAATTTCTCGGACGGCGCAAACGAAATATGTTCTGTGAAAATGCCCGCGCCGACGTCCTTCTCAGTGGCGTCGGTGTCCAGCCACAGATAAGACACGATGGGAAATTCTGAAAGGGGGCCATAACGCTCATAGAACCGCTTTCGCACGCGTAACAAAATATCTCCACCAGAACCGCCGATTCCGATAATGAGGGTCGGTTTTACCGGAGCTTCCTGAAGCGGCTTAACTTCGGTCTTGCCTCTAATGATAAATTCGTCGTTCATGATCTCTCCTTCTCGTTAAGCTTGCTTGCCCGACACGAGCCAAACAATTCCATGCAAGAGCCAAAAAGCTCCCATGACTCCTATGACGATCCACGTCTCCAGGCGCGGGCCCAGATAAAACAGCGTTAACGCTGCCGCCAGCGCGAACAACACCAGAAGGCTCACGGACCAGGTAAAGTGTTCAGCAGTAGGTACTGCCCACCGGCGTTTAAAAAGCAGGCCGCTGAAGAGCCAGCGAAACACCAGGATGTAGACGAGGATTAATCCAATCAGCATCAGACCGCCCATGAAGAGCCAGTCCTTTAGGAAGATTTGATTGGCGTCCTTGAGTTTAATGGGCCCGGCGACTGAATCGTTACTCACCTTCACTTCTCTGGAGCCTTTAAGAAATGGAACGGCTTTATTGCCTTTTCGTAATTCAACCTCGTAGCTGATCGGATCTGGTGAGTCCTTGTAGACGAGATAGTCAACTTCCGCATAGGTTCCTTTAGCGTCGCGTTGCAAGCTGTAGAACCGCCAGTCGCCGGTCGTGTACTTGACGGGAGGATCGGGAATTGATACCTCATCCGATCCTACGTCTTTGGCGTAGAGGGGATCTAACCTGACGGCCATCTGATAGCTGAGGTCGTTCCAGGGTTGATCGTGATTGTCGAGCCAGTACTGTTTGAGCTTCTTGAGTTGAAACTCTTTTCCTTGTCCGTAAGCGTGTCCGCTCGCAAGCAATACGGTCAAGCTCAGCAGCAAACACGACAAGATAGTCTTTCTTTTCATGGTTCCTCTTTTCTCCTCAGCCTCTTAAGCTGACCGGCGGGCCAGCACGCCAGAGCGCGCTTTGACTGAATCAATGAAGCTACCAGCACGTCTTAATCGAGAAAATCATCGTGCCGGACGGCGGTCGGAACACCGGGACTACGGCTTAAGGTGTATGAGTAATGACTGTTGTCAACCGGGTTCTCGACCTCGAAGCTATTCACAGTTCCGGGAAGATTCTGAGACTTCAGCGTTCCGTTTATCAGATAGCTGCCCAAAGGGCTGACGCTGAGACGCCCAAACGTTCTCCTAATTACGGCGGCGCGGTCGCCCTGAATCGCGATGTAATTTCTGCCAATCAGGGGCAGGCTTAGATTCTGTTCACCAGAGGGCGTTGAGAGTTGATAACGAGTTTTGAGCAGGAAAAGGCTTGCTCCTCCGGCGACCAGGCCAATCAATGCTAAACACGCCGCCGCTGCGACCAGCCTCCGCCACAGCGAATTAAACCTCACTTGAAACGACATCGGTATGGTGGCGCTACGGATGTTCTTCTGACTTTGCCTGACATTACTCTCGATGCCCTGTAAGTTCCTTACCTGACTAATGCCTGACAGATCCATTCGTGTTTCAACATCCAAGAGCTTGTACCCAAACTGAACGTCCACGGGGTCGCTGGTAGAATTCCAGAGCGCATCCCAAAAGCTCGCTGGTCCCATCGTCATGTCACCCGTCAATTTTGTCGTGTAGGTGACCGCGGATCTTTTCCCTGGCTCTATAGTCAAGTCTGTAGGCGTAATGCTCCCCCGCCATGAATTCACGTCGCCTTGCACGTTCAGGGTAGACGGCAGACTCATCGTCGATCGCTGCGGAGTGATTTTGCTCTGCGCTATTTTGAGGTTCCTCAGTCTTGACTGGAAAGGAAACTGGAGCGTGAATTCGGGGTTTGTGCCTTCCGGAACATCGGGAAGTCTTAGTTTTCCATCAACCATTGCGGAAGGTTCGTCGTTCACTTTGATATTTGCTTCGTTTAAGTCGATCCCTTTGTCGATGGGAAACCAGGTCACGGGAACATTGCCAATCTTGCGCCCTACGTCATCAGCGATCCGGTCCAGGCCTGGACGTGAAGGTTTCTTTGAAAACTGCAACAGATACAGAACCATGGCTTCCGCAGTCGGTGGCAGTTTCGAGTTGTTTTCGGTGGTCAAGGGAAAGATATAGGCCGACTGGAAGTCGTTGTCATCCTTAATTCTCTGATAGAGAGGATCAGCAGTGCCACCGTTGCCGATGTCCTGCACATTATCGGTCACCAGCCAGATCAAGACCTCGTCCGTCACCTTTAACTGATCAATATCTTTGAGAGCTAATTCGAGGGCCTCAGGAATGTCGGTATATTTGCCGATAGCGTCCTGAGAATGTGGCATGTGACTGAGAATCGTCTGGGCATCGTACCTTCCGTCATAGGTCAACTGCCGATCATGAGTGTCAAAATTCATATTGCCGCGGTGATCAAACCATCGCACGATCACGCGATCATCCGGAGAGAATGCGCCGGACCTCATAAGAGGTTCGAAGAGCCAACCGTTCATGTTGTTGGCATAGTGCGGTTTCATGCTTCCTGAAACATCGAGCAACATATACTGAGTTCTCGCCTCGACGCGTCCCGCGATGGCGGCCATCAGAAAGGCGCCCAGCAGCAATCCACGGATTATTCCGGGCTTGCTTGCGAGCATGTGTTTCCTAGTGCCAATCAAGCGCCACCACCTTTCCGTCAGCACCTACGACGACAATTCGCGACTGAGTCATTAGCGGTGACATGCCCACTTCTCCAGACAGCAACTTCACTCTAACCACCGGGTTAGATTTAAGCGCCTCGAACAGCAACCCATTGCCGGAATCGTCGAGGGCAAAGATACTGTCGCCGGCGATGATTGGAGTCGCCGAGATAGATTCCAGGGTATCGCTGGTCCACTGTAGATTTCCCCGGGAAGAGAGCAATGTGAGTCCGGACGTATGGCCCAAAGCAATGAACTGACGGCTGGCGGCAATGCTGCTGACACGAGCGCGATGGTGATAAAGTAAATTGATTAAGGGGCCGGCGCGATCCAGCACTAATTCGATAATCTGGCCGCTCGGGTCCGAGAGAAATACTCTGTTATCCACGACAAAAGGCGTAGCTTGTAAATCGACGCGTGCGTTCAATAAAAATTTCTGCTTGATTTCTCCGGTCGTGGTCTCGACTATCGTGACTTGACCGTCGCTGGTAATAAGAACGAGTTGGTTGTTAACCAATAATGGTGGCGCTATTTGATTTGTATCGAGCACCAAAGCGACGGGCCAGAGTTGCGCACCATTCGCCTGGGACACAGCATGAAGAACGACTTGTTGAGAGTTGCGCGAAAACGGATAGATCGCCGCTTCGTCAATCAGAAGTGGTCGGGTGATGGATCCATTCTCGCATTCGTATGACCACACGGGCTCCAACTGCTGAAGCGAAGGCTGGTCAAGGAAGTTCGCGAGATCGTAGGCGTACAATCTATCGTCTCCAGCGACGAAGAGAGTTCCGGATCGCAGCGCTGGCGTCACGGAAATAGCCGACGGAAGAGTCAAGGCTCCAAGTCGCTTTCCGGTGTGCTCGCTCAACAAAACGACCGTCCGGTCACTTTGGGCAATCACCATCAATCCGTCCGTCGCAATCGGCGACACTTGAACGCCAACTCCGAGATGGACGGGAAAAGGTGGCTGCACTTCTTCAAGTGTGTTGATCGAACTGCGCTGGATTGAGCTTGACGCTAAGCCCGGTTCCATGGGCCAAACTTCAGTCTGTAGCCCCTGGCCGCACCCGCGACAAAACCCCGCAAGCAAGCGATTTGTCGAACTGCAATTGTGGCAAACATTAAATGCGGATCCACACTCGCCGCAAAAACGTGATTCACTATCTGATTCGACGCGCTCGCCGCACGGAAGATAAGGACAGTAGGCCCACAACTGGAAGACAGGATTATTCCCGAGTATTGATTCGTCTTTCCTGGTTATTGGAAAACTCATTCGCTATGACTCCTGTCCCGGTCTTGAATTCGCCTAGCCAGCGGCTGACCCGGCCACAACCACTTGCGGTCTCCGCAAGGCCTCGCCTGTGCTCATCCTGCGAAAGCCGCATTTATGGACTTCGATTACTGTGTTAATAGGAAATTGCGCAGACTGTCTCACCAGCGTCGCGTCATGGAGACGCCGGTCAAAACTCGTCTGGCCAACCTGAATTGCTTCCGGCTGAATATCAAACCTACCGAGAGCTTCCCGGGCCGCGTTTTGGATCTTCGACAGCTCGGTAGCTGTCTCAGCCTCGATTGGCGACCGCTGTCCCTGCTCCAGTTGGGTCTGTAACTGGAAGAGATCGTTATACCAATCCATCAAATAATCGGGCGCATCTGAAAGAACCTTCTTCAGGCTCGACTCGCGCTCGGCCAATGAGAAGTTCTCTTCAGCACTTCGTTCCGGACTCTCGGGAAAGTGTTTTTCGATTAGCGAACGAGATTGCTGCACCATCTGGCCGACCGAAATAGATCCGTTCTTGACCTCTTCAAAAAGCCGTTCCTGATCCGCCTTTAGCGTTGCACTTCGTTGCGCGAACGAACCACGACGCAATGAAGCAAGTTGATCACTTGCGTCTTTGTGCCACTGATCAAAGCGTCCGATTTCGTCGTAGAGATTCCGGACTCTCGCCACGAGTTCCGGCGACGAATATGCCCGGCCTTCCAGGTTATCTACCAATTCGGCGACGGCTAGCGCGACCGGCTCAACCCGGCTGGCGTTAAGACGCAAGGGCTCTCGGTAGCCATCGAGCATGGTAACGGTGGCCGCGCGCTCACTATCACTGATACTTCCTCCGTTTGCCGCGAAGGCCTCGCGGAGTTGTGTCTGACCAATCCAGTTGGCAGTCAAGCCAACCGCCTGAACCGCGTCACCAACCTGACTGTCATTGGCCGTCAAGTGGTTCTCTACCTGCTTGAATCGATCCGTGAGTTCGTTCAGCCTTTGGGCTTGTTGGTTGAACTGCTCGACAAGTTTCTCGCCGACCGCGTCCTTGCCCGCGGACCCAGCAGCAAGGCGGGAGCTCGCCAGGCTCTGCTGTGCTTTAAATAAATGCTCGAGATTACGATTCAGGGCGCCGACTCTGAGCAAATGAAGCAAGTGAAGTCCGAGGGCAAGAATTAACAGAAAGACAACCAGGCTGAATAGCAGAGGATTGGTTAACCAGCGAACGAATCCTAGATCATCTGCTGTCAGGGGAGGGGTCGGCGTCGGTGTTGGCTCTACTAATCCCAAACCACCGGGCGGTGTGACTGCTGATCTATCAAACGGGGTCTCCGAGTATAAGGCTTTCGGAGTCGGTGACGGGGAAGTCTTAACGCGCACAGTGGGACTTGGCTTAGAAGCCGTCGATTCTCCGTTAGCCGTTCGACCGCCATTAATCTTCGGCGTTGGACTCGCGCTTGGATGCGGTTCCAAGCCGGTCCCACCTCGGGCTTTCGGGCGTACTGCTGAGACCAGTATAGTAAGGGCCAAGAGCACGACAATCGATAGATAACGCTTCATAATGGCTTGCTCCATTCGTTTGTCTTCCTGCTGATCGCCTAAAAACATTCTCACTCTGTCGATTTCATTCGTTCGATAGCGGCAACTGTCGAACTATGGTTTAGGTTGCCTGAATCTCTGCGCACATTTGCAGTTGGTAGAGAATCGTTGGCGCGAGGTGCGACGGTCACGGGCGCTATTTGTTTTAGCCTTGCGCTTATCTCAGCAATCGCACGGTCGTTGTGCCTTGACCTAAACAGTTGAGCTACATTGAGAATTAGTAACGAGTAAGTCACTCCCACAACTAACAGGAAAATCACCGGATGAGTTAGCCAAGCAACGACGCCTAAATCATCTGCCGTAAGGTATTGTGTCGGCGTAGCGTTGGGATACTGCAGCGCACTTGGCGTAGCCTGCGCCATGGGCGTTGGACCTGTCCTGGCTTTCGATGATGATCTCGGCGTCTCAGCTTGAGGCGCCACCGACGCGGCGAATAACAGAAGCATCGCCACGGCGGGAATGATTAAGGAAGGCATCTTCAGACTTCCAAGGCTCACATCATTCCGATAGGGCCAATTTCGTATGCTCAATGGTGACATTCTTGTCATCGCTCTTAATCGTCAGCAGGTGCCGGTTAACTAGGCAGCCACACCTCACTCATCAACCAACTCAATATTCTGCGTTTCCCCGTTTGCAGTGATTTGCAGCACACGGTTTTCGTCAATGGCGAACTTGATCTTGAGTGACGCGCCCTCGGCGCCCGCTGCATCGATGATCACGCGGCCGGTCCTCCGGATCTCCGTATTGCCATCAACAACCTGCTTCTTGCCGCGGTTCTCCGCCAGCTGTAGCGTAATCCGATCTTTCCTCAGCGGTATTTCAATCACAGTCTCGCAAGGGAACTCCGTCTGCGCCGGGAAAACCGTCGTGATAATTTGACGGACGGTACCTTTCATTAAATCGATGTAGCCGACGTCGTGGATCAAACGGTTAGCGCCCCCCACAAACTCAAAGTTCGAGTTTGGTTGGTCCTTGATCTGTCCCCAGAACGCAGCTCCCAACGCGACACACAGCTTCGGCTCAATCAATTCGGAGCGGTCGTGGGCCTGAGGCAGCAGATTGTTTATTCGCTCCCGAACTATTGGCAGCAGGCTGGTACGCCCAACGTGAAGAACCGTGTGCACGTCTTCAGGTTCGATCCTGGCTCGCTCACAGATTGTTTCCACGACATTTGCGGCGCGGACCAGAAAGGGCTCGATCACTACTTCGAGCTCTTCCTGACTCAAGGTCACTTCGAAACTCGCCGGACCCGTACCATTCATGATGTAAGTTTCGAGAGGTGTCGCGCCGATGCGGAGCAACGGTCCAATTTCTAATTCGACGGCCGGCGTTTTAGCCAGAGTGATCTTTGCTAATTCCGCCTGACGTTTGAAATGAGCTCGCGTTGTGTATGCGGCACGCGCAACTTCAGGAGCGCGGAAAAAGTGCTTGAACTTCTGTTCACTACCGAGGCAATTAATATCGAATTCCGGATAGTTCTCTTTGGCTTTGTCGGCGAGCACTCCAACCAGAGCCCAGTCGATATCGTCGCCGCCGAGTCGTGGATCGCCGAACGGAACTAACGTAGTCAGTCGCATCTTCTCTTCTACAAACTCGATTTCGATGAGAGCGCAATCAAGTGTGCCGCCGCCGAAATCGAAAATCAGTAAACGCTCCGGACCGCTCTCCGCTACTTCCTGGGCTTCCTTCTTACTCAGGTAGTAGAGCGCGGCTGCATGAGCCTCATCTATTACTACGCCGTGCTTTGAGGACGCGTGCATTTCCAGTCCGGCTATATTGCAAGCCTCCAGGAGGGCTCGACGCTGATTGTCGAATACCTCAACCGGAACGGTTACTATCGCCCGGTGTGGAGTTTTGTATTCGCCTAATTCGAATAGTGCCTTCTCGGTTCTCAGGATCAATTGCTCGATGATCTTTGAGGTCAATTGTGTCGGATCGAATTCGCGGCCAGCTAGCGTCTTTTTCTGCCTGGCGCCGAGTACACGCTTGATTGAGGTAACCGCATTCGCAGGTTGAATATCCGCGTCATGAAGCGCTTCCCTTCCGGCTATTACTGAGCCGTCAGGCTGAAAGAACAATACCGAGGGCATAATTCTAGGATCAGACTGAGAGCCTGGGGGAACCGAATCGAGAGAAATCACGAAAGCCTGATCGTCTTTGTCCAACACCGCAACGCAGGAAGCCGTGGTGCCAAAATCAATCCCCAGATAAGCTTCGTAAGGCTCCGGTTCGACGAATGTCGCAACTACTCCTATCGTCTGCTCCTGGTTCCCATACGAGTTGCTCTTAATAGCAATCTCACCCACATTTTCTCCGGCGCGTTCCGGAGTACCACGAACTTGCACGTCTACAACGTGGGACACACCAAGCGGGATCCTAAGTGGCGTTCTGACTCGGCAGTGTAGCCAATCCTCTGAAGGCACCATGGACTCGATGACCAACTCTTCGCCCCCGCTGTTTACAAGCGCAAGAGAGTGTCTTTCAGAACGGTGAGTAGAGAGAATTCCGAAGTCCAATTCGGGAGGTTGAACCGCGAGACGTGCCGGGCGAATCGCGTTGATCGCGACAGCCGCTTCGACACGTTTGTGATGCTCAAATCCGCAAATCAGTCTCTTGGGCGATCGGCCTGGTGAAAGATCCAATTGGGGAATTCGTATTCGCACAACAGCAGACTGCCCGCCCCTTATCACTGTGGGCTCTAACACATCGGGTTGTATTGCTGAAGTCTGAGGATCATTCTCCAAATCGACGAGCTGAATACTCGACAAGTTCAAAGTGCCGCCGCCTTCATTGACCAGCCGAAGCTTCCATTCGTTCTCTACACCGAGTACATACGTATAAGCTTCATCAGTAACGAGCCGTGGAATCGGCAGACGGTCAACGAAGAGTGCCAGCTGGTGCTTCGAATAACCACCGGCGTTTGAAGTTATTTCCAGTACCGCCTGATAACTGGTGGTGAGATCCAGACCGTTCGCGTCAAAGGTCACCAAAAGGTGGCTGGCATAACCGCCATCCAAATGGCTCGCCTCTGTATGCAGGGTAAAACGTCTTGCCAGCTCTTTGTCTGCAATGATTTCAAACCTAAGGCTTAAAGGATTTTGTCCAACATTCCCAACTTCAATCAATTGGCCAACACGATGTTCGCCAAATGGCTCAAACACCACCTTGTCCGGCACTTCAAGAACCGATAACGCTTTGCCACACTTAGAGCAGAAGGCGTCTTCGCGGCGTGCTCTCCACCTCCCACATTCTGCGCAGCGGATGCCACCCTTCGCGATGATCGCCTGCCCCTTGCCAGCCGGCAGGAGCCGGTTTGAACTTGGAATCACGTCATCCAACACCGGTGCCGATGGTTGGCCAGTCTCTCCGTCATTCGTCTCATCTGCGTCCGTTGCGGTTTCCGAACCGACGGCCTGATCCAGCTTCGTTGGAGACTCGGTCTCTTTCTTACGTCCTCGCCTGCGAGCGCCGGGACGGTCGCCAGATTGACTTGGAGTTACGATAGGAGGCACCTTCGTCGTTAAGTAGCGACCTAGCGCCTTGGGTACTACAGGTTTGAAAAAGAGGTCCGCGCCTAGATTTGTTAGTTGCGCAATCTGGTCTGAGTCTGCTGATTCGAGGAGAACCAGCACCGGCACATCTTTGAAATCATCCTGCCTCCGCAAGTTCGCGCAGATCGCGAGCGCATTTACGGCAGGACGCTCGATAATAATAATTGAAACGCTACCGGGATTATTCGCGAGATCCTGTGGTAGCGCCGGTTGGAGCCCTGCCTCTTTCAATGCGCTCACGAAACTATCCAGGTCGGATCCTGGATCTACGAAGACTAGTGCCCGGCGTGCGTCTGTCATACCTGGATTCTTTGAACTATTTGCGAAGCCCATGGGCGGGCCCCGCTCCTGCGCTCAAAGGCGTCTCCCTAAATTTATGTTTGTAGCCGACTGATAGGCATCAATGATCGCCCATATCCAAAACACTATCCCTATCCCGATCCAAACCAAGACCCAAAAGCCGATCATGAAAGCGATCCCCTTTCCAATATCACCGTTATAGATTTGGCCAACGCCAGGAAGAAAAAAGCTCAGCAACAACGCCACTGCCGGCTCCTTGCGTTTCACGTATGGCACTGCAGGTTGGACATACGGGTTGACTTGCATTTGATATTGATATGGCGTTTGTTGAGGATAATGATATGGCGGTGACTCAATGGGATTAATCCGATTTGTAACGACTGGTGGATACCCGTTCGCCGGTGCAGTTTGAAGAGCCCTGAAACGGGCAACGCAATTGCGGCAAACGTTCCTGCCCTCATGGCTGAGTAAGCAGTCGCGGCAGTAGAAGTTGCCGCAACCGGCACAAGCTCCAGCGGCGAGAGATGCAGGGTGAATCACGCAGACCACCGCCGGAGACGGTTGAGGCAACGGCGGATCTACAAATGGTGCGGACGCCTGAGTAGGACTTGCGGTCGCGTCGATCACCTCGGTCTGATTCGCCGCAGAACCGTCCGTAGCCATTGAGAAACCACAACCGCCACACGATCTGGCCGTATCGCTGACAGCAGCGCCGCAATTGTTACAAATCATAATTATTCTCTGGACCTCTGCAGAGCTACTTTTCAGGATTGCGAGGATTTAGAAATTCGTAACACGATCCGAAAGACTAATCACTCAGACCTCGCATCCCTTGTGCACGCTGTCCGTGAGGACAACTTGCATGCTCCGTATCGCGGCCTCTGTGATGGAGAATCGACAACCCGTCCCCTCCCGAAAAAAGGGACCCTTAACTAGTTGGACACGCATTCACCCATAACTTCTTTTGTCTTGCAATACTTTTGCAACAGATGCCGGCTCTAAATAGACATGTTCATTCGAGGGAAACGTTACAAGGCAGCCCTCCCATGCGTGTTAGACATGGTGGTGTGAGGCACGAGAACGGGATCTGTGGTGAATTATGAACGGAGGGTAAATTCAGTGCGCAAGATTTCAACCGCGAGCGTCAAAGGACAATACTTCTTCCTTTTCTGAGTATCCATACCTATTTCCTTGTTATTCGGAACGGGAATAGTCCGACATCCTCCTGCTGCCCGCTAAGTACTCCGCGAAGTCTGACTTGATAATCTCCCGGTTCTATCAACCAGGCAGGAAGTTTAAGCATCAACAACTTGCCATTACTAAGAGTCATAGTCTTCAGGTCATATACGGCGGCCAACTCAACATCATCGTTTGTTTGCAGGGAAGCTTGATAGCTTTCGTAAGTATCTGCCGTGAGCTCAAGCTGCAGCACTATGAGGCTGCGACTTTGGAAGACGTCGACATTTCTAATCTCGCCTGCTTCTCTGACTAAAATCGGCTTCAGGGTTAAGGGCAATACGGCCAAATTGCCTTGCGGAGAACCATTCGTCGAATGATTGAGGTCAGCCAACTCACTCTCGAGCGCGGCGCGCCGTTTTTGCGCCTCAATTATTTTGTCGTTCGAGATCCTGCGCTTGATGACTTCTGTGACAACGTATCCCCCCATCAAGAGAGCGACGACTGCAGCAAGTGACAGAACTATCGTGAGATTTCGACGAGTAGGAATGGGAAAATGAGGAGCTGTGGTGGCTGATGTCGACAGCGGTCCGGCCCGCTCCTCCAGATACCGATCCAGCGATCTGGCCATTTGCAGCTTCTGAAGTCGTCTCGGGGTTGAAAGAAAATGCTTTTCAAAGTTCTGGCGCTCTGCCGCAGATAGACTGTCGGATAGATATTCATCGACCAACTCCGACTGTGCGATGGAAACTTCTTCGAGGAATTCCTCATCAGTCAACAATCGTTGCTCAAGATTCTCCTGGCCATTTTCATCCAGATCTTTCAACAGGTACTTCCTAATCAGAGCTTGCTCGAGCCGTTGCTGTTCCATTGAGCTACTACCTCTCTAATAGGAGCCGCTATGGCCCCCTAAAACTAATGCGAACTAATGCGATCTGTTACTTTTGGACTCTTTTTGCTGAAGGCAGAGAATAATGCACTTCTCCAGATTCTTTCGAATCCTATGGGCCCGAACACGCAAAGCGTTGCTGGTGACGCCGAGCCGCTCGGTTAACCCTTGACGCAAGTCAATTCTCGCCCGCTTCGCCTCAAGATAATAGGTAATGATTGTTTCACGGTCTGCGGGAGAGAGTTGCTCAAGGCAGGACTCCAGGCACTCAAACCGTTGCTCTCGAACCTCGAAGTCTCCAACTTCGGAAGAGGCGTACGAAGTTTCCAAAGGTACGGTCTTTATATCTCGATAGTATTCATGCAAGAGCCGTTTGGCCACGCCGTAGAAATAGGGAGCCGGGTCGCCCTTGAATGACGGCTGTATCTCCTCAACCCTGCGAGCAACCGTATTTATCGTCTTGTCTGCCAGATTCTCAGAATCGGCACAACCTCGACCATCAAAAAGTTCAATCAGTCCGCACCGAATAACCTCGTATTTGTCGGCAGCGCGCCCACGATCGGCATCAAGCCAAGCAAGCAAGCGGTCAAACTCGGGTTGGGTCAAATCCCGCTGTTTTTTCATCTGCAATCATTAATCGGGGGGTATACTTTCACCAGCGGCTGCAACGGCCCACATCTGTTTGGACCGTGTCGGCTAGGTACGGCCCCGTCGTCGGGCAAGTCTGAAAACATAGTATCCTACTGCGAATGAAACGAGCATTATGGTAACGGCGAGTATGGGGTAAACGAATCGCTGAAACTGTCTATGGGAACCCGGAAGTCTCTTATATTCACCTTGCAAGACGAACGCCGACCAGTAATAAGGTGACCGCCACCGTTTCTGCTGCCACATTGCCACCTTCGACGCTCGGAGGGCTGCCGCTGGTGACATTTCATCTTTCAGCATCCCGGCATAGAAGCGCCCCATTAACTCGGCAGTTGCCTCATCGTCAACTTTCCACAAACTAGCAACCATACTTCTAGCACCCGCATACATAAAGCCCTGGGTTAGGCCCACCAAGCCTTCGCCTTTTACGCTTTTGCCAAGCCCGGTCCGGCAGGCGCTCAGGACAACCAAATCGGCATTCAGATCAAGATCATAGATGTCTCGCAAGCGGAGAAAGCCGTCCTGTTGATTCCCTTGTCTATCTAAACGAGAGAGAATCAAGCCAGACAATTCAGGATTCTCACCGTCGACGATACCGTGAGTCGCAAAGTGCACAATTCGATATTGCCCAAGTTCGGGACTCATCGCGAGCGCGCGATTAGCTTCAAATCCGGTAACCATTTTTCCCTGACAGGAAACGGTGACCGCCAGGATCGCCTTTGCCTCCCGAAGTGTAGACGGAAGGCGCGTAATGCGTACACCTTTCTCCAATTCGCCGACGTCTCTCAGGGCGTGACTTAGCTCCGGGTTTTCTGTGACTTTTTCCGCCTTCGCGTTTGCGTTGTCAGACGCTGCTAATCTAGGGTCGCCTTGCTCGAAAATCGGATCGGCCAATACGATAACGGTTTTAGTCGTGGGCTTCAGAGTCTCATGCCGCAGAGCAGCCAGAACTGAGACTGATGGTAGGTTCACAATCTCATGATCCAGAATCAGCGGAGCAAAACCGTCGGCTGCTGCATCGCCCGCAACCGGTGGGCCATCGCGCCGCGCCGGCACCGGTAGGGCCTCAAAAGGAATGTATTGCAGCGCGCCGTCACTACTGATCAGCAACCGTTTTGTCCCGAGCTGACTGGCTATCTGTCCGAGCAGCACCTGTCCTAAAGCCGCCGCGGCTTCTCCGTAACGAGAGTCGGCCGATGCTACGCGCTCCTGGTATTGCGAGGCCGATTCGCTTGGTACAGGTTGGCGCGCAATTAACAAATCACGGACTCTGGTGGATGCTTCTTCGAGAATTGTCCGCTTTGGCAATTCGTATCCGGTTACCTTGGAGCGAGATACCACCCACAGATAACTTCTTTCGCCACCTAGGGCATATTCCAGAAGAAGTGTGTCGTCGTCTTGAACCTCCGCCTGAATATCCTTGAATTTCAGAAGTTGGGGTTGAGTCACGATCGCGAAACCAGGACTCTGCGACCGGATTTGAGCTTGCACTTCCGTATATTGAATGCTCAGTTCATGAATCTCTCGGCTGATCTCAGCGGCCATTTCGTCAGTATGTTTGCGGTAGAGCAGTCGCATTTGGTATTCAGCTTTCGCATCAAGCGATTTCTCCAGGCTGCGCTTACGTTCCATTAAGGAGGGATCAACATCATGATGATCATCAATCTTGACTTCGGCCAGCCTCTCGAGGAGGGATCGGGCTCTGGACTGTTCGCATGCCTCCAGCGCCGCGGCAGCGAAGTCGTCGTTCGAAGTCTGCTTATACATCAACATCAGCAGGTCGATATACAGTTCGTAATGCTGATGCACTGAGGCGAAGTAGGATGCTCGCAAGTCGGTGCTTTCGACCTTTGTACGGAGAGCTTCGATAATAGTAATCGATTCTTTGATCCTGGACAGCGCTTCGGAGAGATTCGCCTGACGGCTTTCAGCCTGCGCAAGATTGTAGAGAATTGAAATCTCACCCTGCCGATCCATTGCCGCCCGGCTCAGCGCCAGGGCTTCCTTGAAATAACCAAGCGACTCCGGCAAAGCCCCGGAGAGATAGTGGGTGTAACCAATACTGTTGAGGGTGTAGGCTTGTCCTCGTCGATCTTGCAGCTGCTGGTAAATGAGTAAAACGTCCTTGAAGCGGCTCAGAGCTTCTGCCCTGTGGCCGAGAGAGTTATGGATGATCCCGATATCTTTGAGGGCATAGGCTTCGAACCGGCGAGATCCAACTTTGCGGCTTAAAGCAACACAACGATCGTAATAGAGAAGAGCCTGCGGGATATTCTCCATCAGGCGATAGACTCTTCCGACATAATAGTCGGTGAGGGCCTCATAATCGCGGTTTCCAATCTGCTTATACAGGGTCAAAGCCTGATTGTAACTATCCAATGCTGTCTGATGTTCATTTAGATCTTCATAGGCTTTGCCGGTGCCGTTGAGAGTCGCGGCCTCTCCCTGATGATCGCCAATCTTGCGAAATAGAAGCATTGCCTCGCTGTGGGATTCGAGTGCGCGTTGTTTTTCGCCAAGGAATGAGTAGACGCCTCCAAGAGCAGTAAGGGCTAGCGCCTCGCCCTTCCGATCGTCAATTTTCCGGGACCACTGCAAAGCCTGCTGATAGTGTTTTGAGGCCTCTTCAATATCTCCCAAATCATAGTATGAATAGCCGATATTGATCTCGGCCAATGCCTGACCCCCGCGATCACTCGTCGACTGCCAGGCATCAAGAGCCCGCTTAAAGAATCCCAAGGCTTTCCGGTGGTCGCTCAGAGAGTAATAGACCTCGCCCATGTTGTTGAGGGCCTGAGCTTCCAGTCGCTGATCACCTCTCTTCTTGTTGTCTGCGCTGATCGTTTTGCAATAATCGAGCACACTCTGAAAATGTGCCATTGCTCTCTCATTGTTGCCAAGATAAACGTAAACGTACCCGATGCTGTTTAGAGCGTTCATCTCTCCCAATTGGTCGTGGGCCCCCCGGCTTATTTCCAGAGCTTTGCCATAAGAAGTCAGGGCCGACTTGTACTCACTCAAGCTGAAATGGATATCGCCCGCATCCTCTAATGCCTGCGCAGCCTCTCGGTCTTGCCCGATGGCCAGCCATTCGATTGAAGCCGTCGTGTAACGTTTGATGGCTTCTCTGAAAAGCTTCTCTTCAGAGCCGGCACGAAGCATTTCCGCCTCAGCGTAATTCCTGTACGCGGACTCCCGCTGTTTATCGGTCCTTGTTGACGAGCGTATTTCGTCGACCCTCAACTCATAATGTGCATCCGCGGCATCCTTTTCCAGTGAACGTAAGTCCAGACGATATGAGCCAGACTCGTCGGCATTGAACGAGACTAGTAAAGGGCCGTAGCGTTTATTTACGACCTCGAGACTCTTTTTCCCATCCGGTCCAAGGATTGTAACCATTAACTGGAGGTCAAGCTTTGCGATGCTCATGCCCAGATACTGGCCCGCAGCTAACCTGATTTCGTAGCTCTGAGAAACATTTCCACCGATCTCACGAGAGAATGCGACGCCTTGAGTTAGGGTTGGGAGATTTGTTTGATTCTCGCTTGGAGTAGAACTGAACACAGTGGAATCGAGCATTCCACTACTCAAATATATCAATGAAAGTGCTGCCAGGACTGGTAACAAATTAACGACGCGTAATGAGGGGCGCATACAACGTCTCTCTGCCACTGGTGGCGAGCAATCTAAAAGCGAGAGCAATCGGGTGATATTTAGACGTGACCGTCAGTCGAAGATCTCGACTACATCTCCTACTGGAGCTTTAGGCGGGGCCTTCACTTAGCCGTTGACAATTCTTCACACTCGGCCATTTTACCCGTCGACTGAATAAGTTCCAATACGTGGCGAGATCGATCGGTAGGTTAAGGCTGACTTTTGAGGGTTCAGTCCATCTGAGGGGAGGCTCAACGCCTCCCCGTCTGGGGGTGAGGACGACTGTAAGGTAGGACAGGATTTTTAGATCCCTGATTTTTGATCGTCTTTTTAGTGGTTGGCGTAACCGTGTTAACTACAGCGCTGATCCGTCGCTGTAATTTGCCACTCCTCAGCTCGTTACATTTTTCCCGGAGACATCACCGCCGCCTCGCGGTGTTACATCTTTCCCGGAAACGTCACCGCCGCCTCGCGGCACCGTCGCATCATCGTTGTCGGCGCCAAAACTCATATGCCACCTCCTTCTATTTGTTACTCGAGTGTCGTTTTCTTCTTACACGCATCTATGTTGTAAAGGCGAGAAACGTTACAACGCGGGCGCTACCCATTTTCGAAATGCAGATAAGGCCCATTGGCACCGCAGGGCTGAGTCATCGCTATTTTTTTCACCATCAGCGGAGACTCGCTTGGAGTTATGCGAATTCAGTCTGTAACGTTCCATACGTGCTTTCCATTAAGAGATAGACAATATTGAAAAGCCTGAAGGATCCCTGGGTGGGCTTTCCCCAATCAGGCCGCCGTTTGTAAAGAGCGCCCAGATGAAGAAGTCGTTTGATCTCCGGGAGCAAGTTAATCGCAAGCCGGCGGTAGTACAAGATAAAAATAAATCTCAGTCTTTATCAGCCACAAACGTGATGTGGCGTTCGATTACAGGATTGCTTCAGGAGACAGTGATCGAGCACCTCGTTTGAACGTGTAACGTTTTCTTTTTCACTTGCATAGAAAGCGGG
>DATLVM010000292.1:0-2797 GCA_035577445.1 Pyrinomonadaceae bacterium | reverse complement strand
GAAGTTCTTGGGCGAGCCGCCGCCGAGAATGAAGATTGCGGATTTGCCGCCCGATTTCTTTCCGCCCGCTCGCCTGACCCGGTCGCTACCGCTCCCAGTTCTGACACCATCACGAATCAATCCGCGCTTTGCCGCCAACACAATCGCCGCCGTCTCGTTCACGTCTAACGAGGGGTCGAAGGCCAGCTTGTTTCCCTGGAGCGCTTTGGCCGCGACATTCATGCCGATCGATGAATCACCGGGTGATGAAGTATAGAGCGGCACGGAGTGCTCATGCGCCGCGGCCAACAATGACTTGTTTTTCAACCCGAGCTTTCGTTCGCGTTCGAGCACATAACGGCCGACGCGGTAATGAAACTCGGCAGTAGACATTGGCTTCTGAAACTCATCCGCTTCGATCACGCGGCGGAAAAACTCATCTGTGTTCAGCAGCACCGAGTAATCAAAGAAAATGTCGTAGATGCGCACGACTTCTTCTTCGCGCAGGACGATGTCCGACGTTTGCGCGTTGCCTTCATGCATCGCCAGGCCAATTCCGAAATGCGTATCATGATAAAAGTTCGCGCCGGTCGAAATAATCCAGTCGATGAACCCTGCTTTGATTAGCGGAATCAGCGCCGACATTCCCAGGCCGGCGGGTGTCAGCGCGCCCGTCAGGGTGACCCCGACAGTCACATCAGTTTCGAGCATCTTCTGCGTGAACAGCCAGCAGGCTTCGCGCAAACGCGCCGCGTTGTAAGCGACGAAAGTGCTGTCGACCAAATCAACGAGCTTCGTATTGCCGTTGATGGGCTTCGGATCAATGCGTCGTCCGCTCAGAAATTTGCTTTGCTTCTTTGCCACGGTGCTATTGTTCGACAAACTTTAGTTTGTCGATTGCGGTCACTTAATCTGTGCGATTGCGACAAACTGAAGTTTGTCGAACCCGATAAACGTGAAGAGAGAATAGTCGGCGAGTCAACCAACGTTGTCAACATCAGAATGGGTCGACGCAGTTGGTGATGATGCTGAAAGTTTGACCAGGCATTCGCGACAGAGACAGTCGCGAAATTGCTTTTTGAGTTCGGCTCGTGTTTCGTCGGTCAACTGAACTTCCGAACACCAACAACCTTGCAGACCCATGCCGCAAGCGAACTCTTTTCCGCACCTCTCGCACGTCAGCGGTCGCCCGCGCCCGGACAGTAAAGCACCGATTTTGACAAAGTTACTGCTCATCGATTCACGGCGGCTTCCTGGTTGGGAATTTCTTCAGCACGCCTGACTCGCAAACAAGCGATGCGCTTCTCGTCAGCTTCGATAACTTCCACATCGAGCCCCCGAAAACTGATGCGCTCTCCTTGATGCGGCACGCTGCCTTTCTGCGCAATCACCAGGCCGGCGATCGTGGTGAAGTCATCGGCTTCAATTTCCATATCGAACAGTCGCTCGATCTTGCCGATTTCAGTTCCACCGAGCACCTCGTAGACACCGTCGTCAACCGGAACAATTTCCTCCGGCTCTTCACCGCTGATGTCTTCGTCTTCAATCTCGCCGACGATTTCTTCCAGGATATCTTCCACGGTGACGAGGCCCGCGACGCCGCCATATTCATCAACCACCATCGCCAGGTATTGATGAGCTTTCTGCATTTCCCGCAGAAGTTTCGCAACGGGTTTGGTTTCGGGGACAAAGAAAACGGGGCGAATGAATTGAGCGAAGGGCGTGTCGGCCTTGCCCAGCGACAATGAAGGCAGCAGATCCCGAACGTAGATGATGCCTTCAACATTGTCGATCTGGTCGCGATAAACCGGCAGACGTGAATGGCGCGAGTCGATAATTACGTTGCGAGCTTCGCGGACGGTCGCGGTGTTCGGGAGCGCCACGATCTCGGTGCGCGGCGTCATGATCTCGCCGACCGTCGTGTCGCCAAATTCAATAGCCGACTGGATCAGTTCGCGCTCTTCTTCTTCGATTATGCCTTCGGCTTCGCCGACATCGATTAGCGCTTCGATATCGTCTCCGGTGTCGTCTGCTTCCGCTTCAGCGTTCGGGTCTTCGCGCTCTTCCTGCGCGCGCAGCCGATCGAATGACCGATGCCAGGGCTCAGCCGCGAACGCAATGATGCGATAGAAAGGCCGCAGCACCGGCAGTAGCTTTAAGAGCTTCCCTTCCGGATTGCGCAGCGAGATCAGACGCGGAATAAATTGACGGAACAAGCCCGCCAGAAACAATCCGACGGTCAGCGATGCAATGAACCCCAGCATGGTCGCCGAAAACCAGCGCAGGGAAAGGAAAGTGATGAGTACCGTAAACGCGACAAGCAGGATCTGGATCGCTGCTGAGATGGTGAAACTGAATCTGGATCGGTTCTCGAGAATTCCGCGAAGGAAGGGAGCGTAGCGCGCATTCGGATGTTCTTCGGTTTCCGCCGCGAGTCGACGCAGTCCGACGTCGCTCAATTGGCCGAACGCCATGTCCACACTGGCGAGAAAAGTGAGCGCCAAAAGCAGCAACAGGCTGATGGCTATAGCAATTTCCATACGGGCGATCTGATCAAATGGTAAATGGTAATCGTCAAATAGACAAAAAGGTCAGACCCGCGTGCGGTAGCTCGCGGGCCTCGTGGTGGCTCAAAAGATAAAGTCCAATGAACTGGGCCCACCCGCTACCGCAGGTGGTTCTGACTCAAATCCCCAGTTTCTTTCGCAATTTCAGTTCCAGCCGGTTCATCTCGCCATCGTCAGTTTCATGGTCGTAACCGCACAGGTGCAGCAGACCATGCAGAATGAGTTGTTCGATTTCATTTTGTCCAGTGAGG
>DATLVM010000291.1:0-12565 GCA_035577445.1 Pyrinomonadaceae bacterium | reverse complement strand
CGAGAAGACAAACCACTCGCCCCGACGTTGCGGCGCTGAGAACTTCGGATAGTTGTAAAGCTTCATCAAGCGATCCTTGACGGCGGCGCGATACGAGATCTTATCGAGGTAGGCAAAGGTGACCTTGTTCTCAGCTTCAACCCAGGCGGCGACTTCGGGCGACTCGTTGTCTTCGAGCCAGCGATACGGATCGGGAACGCTGGTGCCGAAGTAAACGTCAACGGTGTCGGACTTCTTCGTTGGCGGGTAACTGAGGGGTGCGCCGCCACCGCCCTCTCCGTTGCGCTGCGCGTGACTGATGCGCCAAGGTGAAGCGAGAGACAAAGACATTACAGCCAGCGCAGCCAGCGCCAGCAAAGCGAGTTTCAAATTCTTCATTTGGGTTGGACCTCCAGGGACTACTTATGAACTGGGTTGTCGGCGCGGATACTTTATTCCGACCGCGCCAGAAACATCAAGGGCACACGTTGGTTGATAGTGAGATTTGATAATAACGCCCGACTAGGTTGCTTTGCGGGCAGGTGTTGCAGTTGGGCTTGCATTATCTGAGAGCTCGCTCTGTCCGAGGTCAGCCAACGCGACGATTACCAAGAGAATGGTAACGCCCAATGTCGAGAAGATATAAAGCAAAGCGGTTTGCTGGAAGTAGATCAGAAGAAAGACTAGGAGCGCCATGCCGAAAATCCATAGATAGGTCATGCCGCGGCGGCGTTTAATTTTGGTCGATGTTCTTGGAGCCATTTTAGTTATTCAAATGAAAGGCTGGCGCGGGCCAGCCTTTCGGGTCGTCTAGTAAAGAATGCGGTAGGGTAAACTGCCGCCGACGCCTCCGACGGTGCTCTTCCCGATTCCGAGAAACAACTGTCTCAGATTTTCGGCGCTAAACGAGCTTTGCGGACGAGCATCGATTATGTCGTATGCTTGCAGCGGCATATCAGGCTTCTTACCTTCTCGGATTGCGTTGAAGTCGACCATCATCTTGTCCGGTCCAACCTTACCTTTAACCTGACGGTAGATATAGATGGTGGACTTTGCGAGTTTCTGAAGTCCGCCGGCCATTGCCACCGCGCGCACCAGCGTCATGTTGTCTTTCATGACGATCTCTCGCGGAGCATTGAAATACCCGGTTAAGTAGATTGGTTCACCCTCAGTGACGATAACGATGTCGCCCGGTCGAATATACGGATCAGTACTACCAACACCATTCCGGACGGTATCGATTTCATAGGTGTCGATTCGCCCAATATCCAAGGGTCCCATCAGCGGCTTTTTGCCGCCCGATACATCAATTGCTTCCGACGCGTCGGCCTTGTCATCCGTCTTTGGTACCGGCTTGCTGTCCTGCTGCTGGCCCGCAAAGGAAGAAACCGCCGGAGGCTTGGAAGCCGTACTTGAAGCAGTCGCCGTTGACGTCGCGTTATTGGAGACCGGACTCATCACCGGGGCATTGGTTTTTTCGGTTAGCGCCGCTTTTTCAAACGTTGAAGACGAAAGTCCGTCAGCAATATCCGGTGTTGGAATAGAATCCTGCGGGCACATTTCCCGTTCGGTGTGGACGATCTGAATCTTGCCACTGGCGCCCAGCGTGACTCCGCCCGCGGCAACCAAGAGCTCGTGCAACCGAACTCGGCGCATCATCTGGATTCGCGTCGGAGCGCGCACGGCGCCAAAGACAACTGCCGGTGGGCGGCTTCGTCTTTCTCTTACCAGAACACTCACCCTCGGGCCCTTCAAGTATTTTGAATAAGCCTTAGCTATCGCCTTTTGAATGTCCTTCTCAGTGTGGCACATAGCCGGAATCGGCTCGTCCAAAAAAGGCAATGAAGAAATGTTTCCTTCTTCATCAATTTCAACTGTGGAGTTCAGATCAGGTTGACCAAACACTCTCACGTCGAGAAGATCACCCGGACCGACGAGATAACGGCTTCGACCCTGGATGTCGAATGGATTCGATGTGTCCGGGAGCGCCGGCATCGGAGACTGCGTGGTTGGCGCCGGTGACTGAGTGACTGGGGAGGTAGGCGATTGCGCGTGGGTTCGAATTTCAACGACGGCGGCCACAATCGCGGTTAGCGCAAAAACAGCGCTTATGAGAATCGCCTTTTCTTTCTTCATGGAAACACCTCAAATCTCAAATCAATCGGTCGAAACGCTCAAATCCGTGAATAAACAAGGTCACGAATCAGACGTTCGTCTGCTTCGTTTCGGAAATAAACCCGGAAGTGCGAAGCCAGTGAATAACCAGTTGCAATAATCGCACAAAAGATTAGATATACCAAATATTCTTAGATACCACGGCGAGCGCTTGTAACCGCGCCGTATCTTGGTACTTCCGCAGCGGGGACATCTGGGTTTAAGCATTCACGATCCGTCGATTCGGATTCAGTTCGCACGTCGTCGGGTTGGCCGGGATTTGCTCGCCGGCGAAGGATCTGTGGCAGTCGCCGTGTTCAGTTCGGCCCGCAAGAGGTCAATTTCTCGCATTATGCGTTCAGCGGCTGCTTCGCCAGCGGCGCTTGCGCGGTCGCGAGTCAGATAAAAGAGCGCGTCCTTGTAACAGTCGATAGCGCGCTGATGATAGCCCTTGAAAGCCGCGCGTTCCGCTAATTCCACCCAATGCGCAACCCGGCTTGAGGCAATAAACTCGCCGACCGCGCGCGCGGACACGTTGAGTTCTTCTTCGTCTGGAAAAATTTTCAAAGCGGAATCGATGCACTCAAGCGCGCGATTCGCAGTCTCGATTTTTTCGTACAGGCGCACTCGCTTCTGCGCCTCGTGAGTTAAAGTGCGGGCCGAGACGCGAGCCCAAGTCAGCAAGTGATGTCTCTGTAGGTCGCGCACTCTGTCCTGGCCTGCGCGCAACGCGACTCGCCCATCGGGTTGAAGCGCGGGCGACTGTAAAGCTTTTTCTGCGCCGGCAAGATACTCAGTGCACATCTCGTAGAGTTCGCGATGCAGCTCGGGGACGTCTTTTTCATCTGCGTCGGCAGATTGCTTTTGCAACGCGCGCAGCGCCGCAGCATGTAAACTCGTGGATCGCATGACCGAACCTGAATGACTGTGTGATCGAGGGCGGTGCCGATCACTGCTGACGAAATTGTGCGACGGAGCAGCCCGCGATCGTCGCGTTACCATCAGCCGTGCCGATGCGGCGACCAGTAAGACGACGCTGGCCGCCAACCCCGCAGGTACCCAGGGCGCCTCTTCAGCCTGCAGCATCCACCACAAAAGGAAAAAGAGTGCTGCCGCCGAAGCGGTGGTGATGAGCACATACGCCGCGGTCGACGCTCCGCGCGTTGCATGGACTCTGGAACTGTCGACAGACGTGGCCACTATGATTCCTTTGGCACTGTGAAATGGAGGAGGCCTTCCGCGTCTCGGGTTTGTTCTCTTGATGAACTGGGACGATAAAACTAATTATTGAATCGGTTGAATTATAGTCAACGCTCCGCCGTCTGTGTCAATATAGTTTCGTTATTTCAATCCACTGATTTCGGCTTTGTCAGGAGGAACTCTACCCAAATGAGTGACGGTAATGGCGCCCGCGTAGTCCTGGTTACGGGGGCTACGTCGGGAATTGGTCGCGCAACTGCGCGGCGTTTTGCTGCGGACGGTTCGCGCGTGATCGCTTGCGGACGTAATCGGTCCGCGTTGCAGGAAGTCGAGCAGGAGATCAAGTCGCAAGGCGGAACATCTTTCCCTCTGACAGTTGACGTCACAGTCGAATCGGAAGTTCAGCGGGCCTTTGAGACGGCGATTAACCAGACGGGACGCCTCGACGTGCTGGTTAACGCTGCGGGCCATATCTCTAACGGCTCAATTGAAGACACGTCGCTCGAAGCCTGGGATGCGATGATGAACGTGAATCTGAGATCGGCGTTCTACTTGATGCAGCTCGCCGCGCCACACCTTATCAAGACGGGCGGCAACATTGTAAATGTCTCCAGCGTCACGGGGCTTCGTTCATTTCCGGGAGTGTTGGCCTACTGCGTATCGAAAGCCGGCGTCGATCAACTAACGCGATGTGCGGCGTTGGAATTGGCCGCGAAAGGAGTGCGCGTCAACGCCGTAAACCCGGGGGTTGTGGTTACCGAGATTCATAAGCGCGGCGGGATGACCGAGGAGGCTTATGAGAGTTTTCTCGAACGATCCAAGACGACGCATCCAATCGGCCGTGTGGGAGAAGCCGCCGAGATTGCCGAATTAATTTTCTTTCTGGCTTCTGATAAGGCGTCCTGGATTACGGGAGCGACTTATTCGATCGACGGCGGACGCGCGCTGACTTGCGCAAGATGAGGTCTCCAGGTTGCCGTTGATTTCGAAACCGGGAGGGACCTTCTCCAGCAAGAATCGATCTAGCCCCGTTTACCATTTATGGCTATACTTCGCCCGAATTTACCTAAGTCCAGGGTGCATGAATAGCGCAGTCATTCCACCACCATATCCGCAGTATCCAATGGCCCGCCGATCGGGCCATCAAAGCGCGCTGAAGATTGTCTTTGCGGTCTTTGCCTTGATGGTCGCGGCGCTGCTTGGGTTGATTGTGTTGCTGCTGATCGGAACCGAGACCGGATTGGCGCAACTGATCATTGGCATGATCTGCGCGATGTTGCCGGTGCCGATCTACATCATGCTTCTGCTGTGGATCGATCGATATGAGTCTGAGCCGTTGTGGATGTTGGCCACGACATTTCTGTGGGGTGCGCTGGTCGCCGTTTTCATCGCGATCATTCTGAATACGATCAACGGCGCAATTGTGGCAGCGGCAACGAACAGCGCGCAGATTGGTGAAAACTTTGGCGCAGTTGTCTCTGCTCCGATCGTCGAAGAGAGCTCGAAAGCTTTTATCCTGCTGCTGCTGTTCCTTTGGAAGAAAGACGAGTTCGACGGAATCATCGATGGCATCGTTTATGCGGGAATGGTCGGGCTCGGCTTTGCGATGACTGAGAACATCCTGTACTACGGTCGCGCTGTCCATGGTGGCGCAGAAGCTTTGACTTTCACTTTTATCCTGCGCGGCATGGCCGCGCCCTTCTCGCATCCATTATTCACCAGCATGACCGGAATCGGTTTGGGCTGGTCGCGCCAATCAAACAATGGCTTTGTGAAAATCGTGGTGCCGGTGCTGGGATTTATGACCGCGATCCTTTTGCACGCGACCTGGAACGGCACGGCTACGTATGGCGGCGCGGCTGGATTTTTCGCGGGGTATTTTTTGATCATGGGACCGGCGTTCATCGTCACGCTGATGGTGATCTTCTTCTCGCTGCGGCGCGAAGGCCGGATCGTCCGAGAGTTTCTGTACCCTGATTATCAGCGAGGTTTTTTCGACGGAGTCGAGTACGAAAGGCTTTGCACGATCCGCGGCCGCATGGGAATGTCGTGGAATGCCATGACCACGCGGGGCTTTTCTGGTTGGCGGACACGGATGCGCTGCAATCAGATCGCCAGTGAACTCGCTTTTCATCGCAGTCGAGTCGCGCGCGGGTTTGTGCGCGATCCGCAATCAGCACAGGAGCGCGAAAGCGCTTACCTCTACACGATTTATGAACTGCGGCAGATGCTGGATTCTGTGACGGCGCGGGGTAGATAGTACGAAACTTGTCGCAGAGGACTGTGAATCGCTTATACTTGGGTCGCTCTGAACAGCTCAGACTTTTTTCACCCGATACTTGCAGATCCAACTCTTACCTAGTTCGTTCGATGCAGGCGGCAGCGCGAATGCGGCGCAACGTCTGACCTGCTTTCTGATAGACAATCGAGTGACGGTTGATGCCGGCAGTATCGGCATCGCGGCGACTGACGCGCAACGCCGAACTGTGCGGGATGTGATTATCACCCACCCGCACATGGACCACATTGCCAGCCTGCCGATCTTCGTCGACGACTTATTTGCTGAGCTGGAGCAGCCGGTTCGCATACACGCAACGCAAGAAGTCATCGAATTGCTTAAGCTCGACGTCTTCAACGATATCGTCTATCCAAGATTTGATCAGCTAAAGAATGATCACGGCTTTGTCATGCAGTACGTGCCGTTCGACGTTGGCAAAGCGTTCCGGGTCGCGCATCTAACAGTGACTGCTGTGGCCGTAAATCACATTGTGCCGACGGTCGGATTAGTTGCGTCTGATGGAAAAATAACCGTCGCATTCAGCTCAGACACGGCCGAGACGGAAGACTTTTGGAAGATGGTCAATCGCGAGCAGAAGCTTGATGCGTTGTTTATAGAAGCTTCATTTCCAAACTCAATGCAGCAACTGGCGAACGCATCAAAGCACCTCACCCCTTCGACTTTGAAGCTTGAACTAACCAAACTTAATCACAACGGAATGGATATCCTGGCGGTGCATTTGAAGCCTGCTTATCGCGATCTGGTTGTGACCGAGTTGAATCAACTGGGAATTGAAAAGTTGACCGTGATGGAGACGGGACGAGTCTACGAGTGGTGAGTGAGGGTAACTAACGGCCAGGTTCGAATTCTGTCTGCGTATGTTCTCCGACGGCCCCGCTCAAAAGCACGCGGCCACTGCGAAGCAGCTCCGTGACTTGAAAAGTTCTCTCCGAAGCTTCGCGCCCCGGCATTAACTCAGCACGAAAAGTAACTTGCATTCCCGGTCTGGCCCACACGTCAGACGCGCCGGTCTCTTCTCGTCGACGGCGGCCGCGCTTAGGCTTTCCGTTTCGGTTCATTATGATCGCTCCAATCGCGCCTGCCGCGGCAACTCCCAAGGCTAATCCGCTTAACAGATGCTTCGTGCCCTTCTTCATGACGTCTTAGAGCTTCAATCCACAATGCAGGATTTGAGATCGTGAACAGCAACCTGCATGCCCTAAACACTGAGAAGGCGCTTTAATCGCTGCGGTTGCCGCGACTACGGCGCCTTCATCAATTAAAGTCGGATAAATCGGCAAACTATTGACACAGGGGATCGAGCCGCACGTTGATCGTCGGCAGTCCGCTCAAGGCTCGATCTGCATTAATCTGAGTGTAATTCGACCACTCGCCCGGTAGATTTCCCTCTGCAAAAACCGCTTCGACTGGACATTCGGGGACACAGGCATCGCAATCAATGCAAGTATCGGGATTGATCACCAACATGTCATCGTCGAGATGGAATGCTTCGACGGGGCAGGGAATCGCGCAATCGGTATAACGACAATTCACGCAAGGTTCGGCGACAATATAAGTCATTCGGAAAATGACCTCCACGTGTGATGAAAGTACTGCGGGGTTTACTCTACACAGGCTCGTGAGGTATCGCAACAGCGAAAATCAGGAACGCAACAGCGAAAATCAGGAAGAAGCCTCGCTCTTCCATTTCAGGATCGGCCTGGCGTTGATGAAATCATAGAATTCCATGTCCGACGCGGTGAGCATCTTGGTCATCATGATTATTTGCCCGGTGTCCCTGGCGAAGGAAGCGGAATCACAACCGCTTCCCTTTCTTTTGTTTACAGAGTTGGAGAAAAAAGCGTTGACCACATTTTGACCGGTTCTCTTTTGATCCCGAGTTGGAACTTAGCAACTCATCATTTCACAGCTCGCGGATATGTGTGTTAGCGCACGGACAGTCACTCTTTCGAGTCGTATATGTAAGAGCAAGCATTAGCTGGGAATTGGCCGGATTCGTGTCGTCTGGTGCTCGTGACCCTGGCACTGGTGCGCGGGGCCAAACCTCAAGACACCCCACCATTTCGAGTGCTAGTACCCGAGCGATTTACAACAACCGGTTTTGCCTGCAGATGCGAACCCCCAAAATTTTAGTGCACGAGAGTTGACGGCTTTGACGATTAAAAAGAAACCCAGCCTGATTCTTATCTCGCTCTGCACGCTCGTTCTGGCTTTCCAGGCCCTGTCTCGTATGACGCCTGCACAGGGCGTCACGAGCAGCATTAAAGGCACGGTCAGCGCAACCGCAGGCGATGCTTCGGCCCGCCCAGAACTGCTACCCGGCGCTCGCTTGACGCTCATTAACCGTGACCTGCCGGGCGCAGCATTCCGGACTGTTACAGATGAAGCCGGCAATTTCGCATTTTTGGATTTGCCTTCCGCGAATTACAAGCTCACTGCGGAAGCGAATGGCTTGCCAACAGTCACGCGCGATATTCGTCTGACGACGGGGGCGACGCTCACGGTTGAAATCATCCTGACCGCCAGTGTCAACGAATCGGTCACGGTGCGGGAAGAAGAGGGCTTGCTCAGCACCGCCGAAACCACCACCTCCAACACCATCCGCGCAGAGAGATTGAAAGATCTTCCCTTGCGCTCAGAAAATTACCAGAGCGCGCTGCCGCTGACACCGGGCGTGGTGCGGGGAATGGACTCAGCCGATCACATCAAAGGAACTCGGTCGGGGCAGAGCTCTTACACGGTCAATGGGGCGGACGTTACCGACCCGGTTAGCGGCAACCTTGCTTTCGATATACCGATCGAAGCGGCCGCCAGCGTTCATATCGAAGAGAACCCGTACTCTGCCGAGGTCGGCCGATCGACCGGAGGCGCAACTAATCTGGAAACCAGGACCGGCGGTGATAAATTCAAGATTACTTTCAATCGAGTCTTTCCCACGTTTCATAACGTCATCGGCGGAAAGCTCGACTCGTTCCGGCCGCGTCTGACCTTTAGCGGACCACTGCTGCGCAAGCGTCTGAGTTTTCTGCAATCGTTCGAATATCGGTTCACCCGCGCTTATGTGCCCAGTCTTCCGGACTCACGAAACGATACCAGCTCGACGGCCTTCAATTCATTTACTCAACTGGATTTCATCGCTAACAAGCGGAACAGCTTTAAGTTTGTCGGGGCTGTCTTTCCGCAAGAGCTGCATTTTGTCGGGCTGAATACGTTCAATCCGCAAGCGACTACACCCAACACCAGGCAGCGCGGCGTACTGCTCTCGGTTTCTGAACAAGCAATCTTCCACGATGACTCGTTCCTTTCGTCCCTGTTCAGCTACAAGACATTTCAGTTTGATTTATCCTCCCAGGGAGTGCAGCCGCTAACTATCCTTCCCGATGGAAACACCGGCAACTACTTCGCGAGCAGTCACCGTTCAGCGCGACGCTGGCAATTGCAAGAGAACTATTTCGCGCATCCGCTGAACCTCGGTGGGGAACATTCCCTGAAGCTTGGGGCCGAGCTCGACTACACGACGCTCTCGGGAAGTTTTGACTTCCGACCCGTGCTTATCCGACGTCGTGACGAGACGCTTAGCCAGCGCATCGACTTCATCGGCGCGACATCTTTAGACGACCGATCGCTGGGAGAGTTCGGAGCCTTCGTCCAGGATCGCTGGGTGATTAATAAGAGTCTGACAATCGACGCGGGATTGCGCCTGGACCGCGACACTATCGCTCAACGCGGTAATCTGTCTCCGCGGCTCGCGGTCATGTATCTTCCTTTCAAAGACGATCGCACCGTTGTCAGAGCCGGAATCGGGATCTTCTACGACCGCAGTCCTATGTCATCAAAATATTTCGAGGTTGCGAGCCTCGACGACAATGATCAACCTCTGAATACGCCGGTCCTGGGAACGGTTCCTCCAACCCATTTTCCGCGGCGCGTGGTCACGAACTTTGCGCCTAATGGTCTGACGATCACTGATGGGCCCCGTACTTTTGACAATGCTATTAGAGGCCCGCTGCTCGACGCTCGCAGCAGGCGTTGGAGTCTCCAGGTGGATCGGGGGTTAACAAAACACCTGACAGCTCGGATTGGCTATCTCCAACGTTCAACCGCACATGAACCGATCATCGTGCCGCGGCTGACACAATCCGGCGGCGGCATGATCGTTCTTGAGAGCCGGGGGCGGTCGCGGTATCGCGAGTTGCAGGCGGTGGTCACCTACAATAGCGATCGTTTTCACAATTGGAACCTTTCTTATGTCTGGTCACGCGCTCGCGGCGATCTCAACACGGCGGATAATTTCCTCGGTGATTTTCCGGCGTTGGTCGTTCCGGCGAACCAGTACGGTCCGCTGCCGTTCGACGCGCCCCATCGTTTTCTCGCATACGGAGAACTGAAGGCGCCATACGGGTTGACGGTTACGCCGGCTTTGGAAATTCGATCCGGCTTTCCGTTTTCGTACGTGAATGATCGTCTGGATTTCGTCAGCGCGCGCAACCAGGCTGGTCGCTTTCCGACCTTTGTGTCGCTCGATGTGCAGATCCTGAAAGGCTTCAAGGTCCCCTTTCTCGACAAACGTGTGCGCGCCGGGGCCGCGATCTTCAACATCACAAACCATTTCAATCCTCGCGATTTTCAGAACAACATCGGCAGCCTCCACTTCGGCCGATTCTTCAACAGCCTGGGCCCGTCCGTGCGAGCCAAGTTCGAGATGGACTTCTAATGAGCGAACCCGGCGCTGAAAAATCCCACCCGCGAACGCGTACTCGACCCGTGCTACGTGGCCTGGACCCTTGGGATGGTCGACCACCCTTTGACCAATTCCCAAGGCTTAAGACGAGTGAAGCGGATCAGACGACCAGCGCAGCCTTGGCGTATCGCCTTCAAACTCATAAAAATGAAGGTCTGTTGCGGTCAGTAGCTTCGTAAGTAAAATTATTTGACCAGTGTGCATGGCGAAGTGTTCGACCACGTGAAGAATCGCATCGAGAGCTGAACTTTCGGTGCCTTGGATCATGTGCGTCTCGAGAAGGCGTTCGGGCTCATATCGCGCCAGCGTTGAATCGACGTCGCTGATGGTTCTTCTCAGCAGTGAGAGCAGCTCGTCCCGAGGGACGATCTCGCGCTGCGCGAATTCAGCATCGCGATCGCGTCCATCGGTGCCATCGCCGACGCCGCACACGATCCATTGACGCGCATTCCCGCACAGGTGCAGCACCAGGTTCCCAATGCTGTTGGACTGTTCGTTGGCCCGCCACCAGATTTGCTCGTCACTAAGTTTCTCCAGGCAGCGTTCGATCTTAGGCAGGAAATCTTCCGCCAGGTGGTAGCGCGAACGCGCGATGAACGCCTTGCCGATGTCGCTCATCAGTTGTCCTCAGCCGAGTCGATTATTTCCGGACGTTGTTTGTGTTTGGCTTTGCGACCGGCGGGCCGGGCCTTCTCGTCCGGTTTAGCTTGCGTCAGGGGATGTCCCGGCGGCGCAAGTGGACGACGAATCGAACTAATGATCGATGCTTTTCGCTTACGACGCTTCGACCGTGAAGATTTCATCGTATTCGGTCGGGGGACGACTTGCGCGATGCTAGCCTCGCACACGACGACTGTCAATCGCTTTGTTCGTGACACAAACGTGAAGGATTTTACGTAGGCGAGCTGAGTCTGCGGTCCGGTGCGACCGTTTCGACTTATGCCTCGTTCGGCTGCTGCTGACGTGAGCGGATGAGGCTTTCGACGGCCTTGGCGGTTTCATCGCGTTGCCGCTCCTGAAATTCGCTGACCCAGTTGGTGACGTTGTTTACCATATCGCGAGCGGATTTACGGGCCGCTTTTGATTTATTGGGCTTGCGACTAACGCGCTCAGCGCGCTTAACGATTTTTACTTTTTTGTCTGACATAATTAACGGAGAGCAGGTTGAATCAGATTACGATATTAACTCTGGAAAGTTCCGACCTGAACGGCCTGATCTCTTGGGAAAGCAACTATTAGACGCCGGTAAGGGTACTTTGGTTGCAGAAATACTGTACCGGAAAGTGGCGGGTTCGTCTACCGGTGCTCGATCGAGTCGGCTTCCTGCTTGGCTCTCATATCGATTTGCCACAGTTTCTTTTGGGCAACGAAAGCCAGGACAGACAGGGCTACGACTCCGCCGAGGGCAATCCAGGGCAAAGAACCTTTGAGGCCGCGGGTGCCGAATCCAATCATCAGCGCGTTGAGAATAAACAGAATGATGCGCAGCTCAGTCGGCCCGAATCGTGAAAAGCTAACCTTGAATTCATCCGTCGCGGCGAGCATCAGGAACGTGTGGAACATAAAAGCGCTCATGACACAGAGCACGAGCAGCATACTGAACATTGCCTTTTGCGGAATGAGGAACGAGTAGCCGATCACGATCGAGCAAAGGAAGACGTAATCGAACAGATGATCCATGTAGAAGCCCCACTTGCGCAGGCCCGTGTTGCGATATTTGCCGACTTTGCCGTCGAAGTGATCGGTAAAGTAGTGAAATACGATCATCAGGTTCGTCAGCCAAAGCCAGCGGAGGTTACCGGCAGCCAGGTAATCAAACACGACAATGCCGATCGACCAGACGAGAGTAAGCAGCGTCAGATGATAGGTCTCGAGCCATCGCGGAATGCGTGGCAGAACAAACCTCGCGAGCTTTCGTTCCCACGGCACGAGTAATCCGCTGTTCGACTTGCCCGCGCCGGCGAATGGCTGTGCCCCATAGACGCGCGCTGACCAGTCGGCTGGCTCACTCTGAATTAGTACCCGAGCATCAAGCTCTGTTTGCATCTTGCTCACCTCTGAACCTTTCGGTTCCGAAGTCGATGAGGGCAATATCTGGGCCACTGGAGGAAATTAGAACAATGAGTTGAAAAATGCTAATTCGCGATTCCAACCGCGAAACAAACCCCAGACAGTTGGTTGATTTGCGCGGC
>DATLVM010000290.1:0-8772 GCA_035577445.1 Pyrinomonadaceae bacterium | reverse complement strand
CAGATCGGATTCAGCACTGGCTCGACATAGCCTATGATGCCTGCATCGAGCGAGCGCACGCCGCGCGCCATCGCGAGCGTGAATAACAAGTAAGCAAATCCGATCTGCACGACGCCGAGATAAGTCAGGGACGCCAAATCCATGGGCGCGATGCCGCTCTTGACCGCGCTGAAGAATGCCGGCGCACAAACAACCACCACGATCAGATTTCCGTAGATGGCTGATGCGGCTCGATTCACCTGCCTTGCTTTTGAATGCCGCAGCAGCAGAAAGAAAAGCGCGAAGCACACGCCCGATGCCAGCGCGAACAGGTTGCCGCTCACGTCCTGCGGACGCAGCTTGCCGATAAAGAAGAGAGACATTCCTGCAAGGCACGCGGCCACCGTCACGAAGTCGCGCCCACGGAACTTCTCTTTGTAGAAAAGCGGTTCGAGAATCAGCACGTAAACCGGAGCCGTGTATTGAAGGAAAATTGCGTTCGCGGCGGTGGTTAGCTTCGTGGCGACTACAAACAGGATCAAGAGCGCCGCATAAAGAATCGAAGTAATCGCGCTGATGCGATTGATACCGAAGCCTTCGCGACGAGTCGCAAAAGCAATCACGATCACCGCGAAGAAAGAACGTCCAAACGAAAGGGCAAAGGGAGAGAGATGCGTCGCTTTGATGAAAAGGCCGCCGGTGCTCCACAGGATGGCGGCGCCCAGCACCAGCAGCAAAGGCGAATTACTTATTTTCCATTTCTCATTTGACATTGATCATTTGCCATCGTGTCAGAAGCCCGACCGTGAGGGAGGGCCACTTTGCCAGGGGAGTCCTCGCTAACGCGCGGATTTCTGACACGCTAACACGCGACTTGAAAATGCGAAATGGAAAACTCAGTTCACTGTTTGACTATGAGATCGATCCGACTCAGAAGTGCTGTCGTGCTGAACGTTCGGATCTTCCTGATGCGGGTGAAGCGACTTCAAGAATTTTCCAAACTGGCCATTCCACGGCGGGATGACGATCGACACGGCGCCGCTGGCTTTCGCCTGACAAGCAAGTCGAATCAACGGCTTCGGCTCAGCAGTATCGATGTAGCCGAACTCTTTGATCTTCTTTCCTTCGCGCGCGGCCACATCGGAAAGTTTTTCCGCACCGCCAATTACGCCAACCCAACACGTGCCGCATGAAGCTGAGCGACACTCGACCGGAATCGGCCCTTCGCTACGACGCGGATCCATGGCGCGCCAATCGCGCGATTGATCCTCAGCGGCGCCCCATGCGAGATCCTGTGCCTCATGCAATTTGTATTTGGCGCGCGCGTCGTTTTCGTCCCACGTGATCGTCCATCGTTTATTGACGGTGCGTAAGAAACCAAGCAGCCCCTGGCTGTCGTCCTTTGCCCGATCACGCAAGATTTGTTCAGACGATTGTTTCGCGTGTTTCTTGTCAATCACGATCGTTCCGGGAGCAGCCTTGAACGCCGCCATCCCGACTTGCTGAACTGTCATAAAAGCAACCGCGGTAATACCGATCAGCAAGGACTCATCCTTGCCCGCGTCTTTCGCGGCGGCTCGAGCAACGCTGAGAATCCGATCTGCGAGCGACGCAGCTTGAACTGACTCAGATTCAGCGCTCTGCTCAACCGCGCGTTTCACCTGCGGCCAAAAACGATGGCCATAAAGAAAATGATGCGAGCTGTCGATCTGATTCTTCAGTTCGTAATCGCCTTGCAACAGCAGCTGTTGCGCGAGCGTCTCGCGATCCTCAGCTTCGTTAAGCGCGCGCCAGAGTTCTAACGGATAGAACGCAAACCAGATTTGCACGGCCTCGCGATCGACTTCATGAATTGATCGAAGCAACGTCGCCAGCGCTGCCGACCATGACTCTTCATCCTGGCGATTCAGAAATTGTTCAAAGGTAGTTTCGTTACTCATAGTTTGATAGTGATGATCTTGCCTGTTAATGAAAACAGAAAGTTTAGCAGGAACTCGCTTGTAGCAGAAACCCGACCGTTAAGGAGGGAGCCGACGAGAGGGCCCTCGTTGACACTCGGGCTTCTGACACCCTCTCGTTTGACAACCGCAAAGCTGTCGCGTACAAGACGCTTATAATCCTACTATCGCAGCAGGGGGGAACATGGCAGAGGAAACGACGCAGAAGGCGAAGGGCGGCCGGACTTTTGATGCCGCTTATGGGTTTTCATTCAGCATCGCCGTTGGATTGGCCCTGTTCATTGCCGGGCTAATCATTAGCCTGACGGTCGGCCAGGGCACCAGCATCGGCCTGATCTTCGGAGTTCCCTTGTTGGTTGCGGGGTTAATCATTCCGATGATCATGATGCGCGATTTATTCAAGTCCAGCGAGATCCGCCAACCATGCCCGAACTGTGGTGACACGATCAGAACGACTGACGCTACTCTGCAGCTTCGCTGTCCGAGTTGTGAAAAAGTGATCGAGGTGCGCGAAGGGCAGTTTTATCTGTCTGCGCAGTGAACGGCGTCAGGAACCAAATGGCGCGAGCCACATGCGCGTCCAGTAATCGCTGAAAGTAATCGCAAACATAATCGCCAGCCAGAGCAGCGCGGCGACAATTACCAACCAAATCAACCTGCCGCTGTAACGCACGTGCATGAAGTAGAGGACGACGAGCGTAGCTTTGATGGAAGCTATCGTCAGCGCTACTACCGCATTTAGCGGTCCCGGAAAATCATAGAACGCCGCCATTACCGTCAAGGTAGTGCCCACCATCAACGCCAGGAAGATGGTGAGGTAGATGCGCGGCTGGACTATGTGCTCACTCATAAATTGGTACGCGCGCCGCTGGCGCGCTTATTCGTAGCACGGCAGAGGCGTGCGTACCCATTCGTCAAATGTGACCTTCCAAATGCCTCCCCAACAAATAGAGCAACGGGAAAAGGAAAATCCAAATGATGTCGACGAAGTGCCAATACAATCCTGAGATCTCCACCGGCGCGTGATACTCGGGACTGAACTTGCCGCGCCAGGCCATGATCAGAATCACGGTCATGATTCCGAGGCCGATGATCATGTGCAGCGCGTGCATGCCGGTCATCGCAAAATAAATCCAATAGAACAGCTCGACGTTACGCACGTTCGCGCCTTCGATCAGATGCAGTTTATGCGGATCGTGATCTCCTGGTTGAGCAACTTCGGGCGCGAAGGGGCGTCCCGGAATCAACCGACCAGGAATCAAATGGTCGTTGTATTTATCGTGATACTCAACCGCTTTGATTCCCAAAAACGTCGCACCCAAAATCATCGTCAGGATCAGACACACGATCGTCGCCCGGCGCTTGCCGATCTGCGTGCTGTAGACCGCCATGGCCATCGTGAAGCTGCTGACGATCAGCACTCCCGTATTGATGGCGCCGAGCTTGATATCCAGGTGGTTGCTGGCGCTGACAAACGCGGCCGGATATTGGCTGCGATAGAGCGTGTAGGCCAGGAACATGCCGCCGAAGAACATGACCTCCGTCACGAGAAATACCCACATGCCCAGCGTACCCGCCTCTCGCTGCTGCTCCATATTCTCGAAGTGATGGCGCAGCGCCGGATGCGACGCGTGATCGTGAGTTGTGGCTAGTCCTTCAGGCATAAATGGAAATTGAAAATGCGCTTATCTTCCTGTACCACAGGCTGAAGCCTGTGCCACTCCTTAAGTCTCCGCCGGCGCCTGCCTCTCAAACTTGCCGACGACTTCCTTGTGCTCGGGCGGCGCGAATTCGTAAGCCTCGTGCGTCACCACGGGCGTCGTTAAGAAATTCTCAGTCGGCGGCGGTGAAGCTGTCTGCCATTCCAAGCCCGGCAAGTTCCACGGGTTTGCTTCCGCGATTCGGCCATAACGCATCGACCACACGAGATAGATCAACGGAATCATTAATCCGAAACCGAGGATCGATGCGCCCGCGGTCGATAGCACGTGCAGCACTTGCCATGACGTCAGCTCAACCGGATACGTGTGATACCGCCGCGGCATGCCCATGTAGCCGAGCACGAACTGCGGCGAGAACGTCAGGTTGAATCCGACAAAGATCACGAGCGCCGAGAAGCGTCCCCAACCTTCGGGGTACATACGGCCGCTAATTTTCGGCCACCAGTAATGCAGGCCGCCGAGATACGCCAGCAGCGTTCCGCCGACCATGATGTAGTGAAAGTGCGCAACGATGAAATAGGTGTCGCTCAAATGCACGTCGGTCGCCAGCGTCGCGACGAACATTCCCGTCAGCCCACCGATCGTGAACAAACCGATGAATCCGAGGCCGTACAGCATCGGCGTGTCATACGAGATTGACGCTTTATAAAGCGTCGCCGTCCAGTTAAAAACCTTGATGGCTGAGGGAATGGCGACAGTAAAGCTCAGGAACGAAAAGATCATTCCCGCGTAAACCGACTGGCTGGCCACGAACAGGTGATGACCCCAGACCAGAAAACCGAGCACCGCGATCGCCAGGCTCGAAAACGCCACGAACTTGTAGCCAAAAATGTTCTTGCGAGAGAAGTTGGCAATCAGTTCGCTGACCACACCCATCGCCGGCAGCACCATGATGTATACGGCCGGATGCGAATAGAACCAGAACAGGTGCTGGAACAAAACGGGATCGCCACCGGCTGCCGGATCGAAAATGCCGATGTGCGCCAGCCGCTCCAACGCAACCAAAAGGATCGTGATCGCGACGACCGGTGTCCCGAGGATCATGATCAAGCTCGTCGCGTAGTGCGACCAAACAAACAGAGGCAACCGGTACCAGGTCATTCCCGGCGCGCGCATCGTGTGAATCGTGACGATGAAATTCAGGCCGGTTAAGATCGAAGAAAATCCATTAATAAAGATGCCGACACCGGTCGCGATCACAAATGAATTTGAAAATGTCGTGCTGTAGGGAACGTAGAACGTCCAGCCGGTATCAACTCCGCCGGCGAGCAGCGCGTAGATCGTAATCACGCCGCCCAGCATGTAGATGTACCAGCTCAAAAGATTGATGCGCGGAAAGGCGAGGTCTTTCGCGCCAATCATCATGGGAATCAGAAAATTGCCGAGCGTGGCTGGAATTGCCGGAATCAGAAAGAAGAAGACCATCACGATGCCGTGTTGGGTGAAGGTTTTGTTGTAAGTGCTCGACTGCATCAAGTCGCCCTGCGGCGTGAGCAGTTCGAGACGAATCATCATGGCGTAGAGGCTGCCGATGAAAAAGAAGAACGTCACTGCGCCGAGATACATTAGCGCGATGCGCTTGTGATCCTTTGTCAGCAGCCACGACTTCAACCCGTACTCGGCGTTGAGATAGTTCGTGCGCGGCGGTTTTGGTATTTCGAATTCTTCCATTCAGGACTTCTTTCGATCTTCGCGGCTTTGCCGCCTGATGTGCGGAAAGGCTATGCCTTTCCGTTCATCCGTGAATTGAATCCTCAAATAACTGAAACTCTGACCTCTCGGAAGGCCAAAGGCCTTCCGCACATCAGGCGGCACAGCCGCACTTCCGTAATCTCCATCCAAACTCATTTCGGACTCGCTTTCGGAGTCGCACTCGGTTGCGCGGCCGGCGGTGGCGGCTTCGACGTCGTGGTTTCGGGCTTAGCCGTTGACAAAGACTTAACGTAGGCGACCACCTGCAGTAACTGCTCTTCGCTGACCTGTCCCTGGAACGAAGGCATGATTGGCCCAAACCCCGTCACAATCTTTAACTGCGGATTGAGAATCGATTCGCGAACGTACCCTTCGTCGGCAGTGGCGGACTGGCCGCCGCTCAAAACAACTTTGCTTCCGTAGACGCCGATCAGCGCGGGCCCGCGACCGCCTTCTGCATTTGCGCCATGACACGACACGCAGCCAAGCGACTCATACAACCCGCGACCGGCAGCCGCCGGCGACGTCTGGCCCGCATTGCAGCTCAACCAATTCTCGTACGCCGTCGGTTCCATCACTTCGACGAAGCCGCGCATGCCTGAGTGATTCATCCCGCAATATTCAGCACAGAAAAGATGATAGCGCCCGGGCTTGGTCGCTTCGAACCACTCGGTCGTGTACTTGCCGGGAACGACGTCGGCTTTGATCCGAAACGCCGGAATGAAGACGTCGTGAATCACGTCCTCGGTCGTCATGATCAGCTTGACCTTGCGACCGACCGGAACGTGCAGCTCATTGATCTCTCGTTGTCCCGTCGCGTGTTGGAATTTCCACATCCACTGTTTGCCGACGACATAGACTTCGATCGCGTTGTTTGCCGGCCGATACATCTGGAAATAAACCTTCGCGCCCCAGACAAAGAACGTCATGGCGATGATTAGTGGAATCACCGACCAAAGCGTCTCGAGTTTGTGCGAGCCCTCGATCGGCCGCGGAATTTCGAATGGATTGCGGCGACGATAGCGAATAACAAAGAAGGTAATGATGCCGGAGATCAGCAACGTGAAGAAAACGGTCACGCCGGAGATATAGAAATACAGCGCATCGACCTCGCTCGAGACCGTCGAAGCACTTTCAGGAATAAATGGAAACCAGGATTGCATCAGTGGTGTCAGAAGCCCGACCGTAAGGGAGGGCTACTCTTGCTTGTTAAATCTCCATCCTTGAATCGATTTGTGAAACGACCATTTTCAAATTAGCGCTGCCCTCCCTTACAGTCGGGCTTCGGACACGATCAACTCCCTCCGCTTCGCAATCTTTCTCAGGAGAAAGAACAACGCCACCATTAAGATCAGCGTAATCACTCCGGCCACGCGCATGACGTTCATGATCACGACGCCGTACTTTCCGGTCGAAGGATCGTAGTGATAGCAATAGAGCATCAACTGATCGACCGGTGAACCAATCTTGTTTGCTGACGCTTCGACCAGCGCGAGCCGCACGTCTTTCGGCGGATAATCGATGCCATAAAAGTAGCGCGCCAGCTTGCCTTCCGGAGTCGCGATCATGATTCCGCTCGCGTGCGCGTATTGTTTTGTTTGCTCGTCCCACAAATAACGAAAGCCAACGGCGTCGGTTAATCGCTTGATGTTTGCTTCGTCGCCCGTCAGAAAGTGCCACCCCGCATCGCCGCTCGCGCGGTTGTAAGCCTTGACGTAAGTCTCTTTCTTTTTCGCGGCGAGGTCCGGCGTTTCCTTTGGATCGAAACTCACCGTCACGACTTCGTACTGCTCGCCCATGTTGAAGGACACCTGCCGAAATGATCCCAGCATCCCATTCAAGACCTGATTGCAGAGCATCGGACAGGTGTAATAGACGAGCGCAATCACGACCGGCTTACCTTTGAAAAACTGTCCAAGCCGCACTTCACGACCTTGCTCGTCTTTGAAGACGGCGTCGAGCGGCACTTGCTCGTTCAGTTTTTGCTCGAGGCCAACCTTCTTGAGTGCGGGCGGTAATCCTGTCGCGACCTCACCCTGTTTGATTGAGCCGCCGTAAAGCGGCGAGTTCGGTTGCGGCACGCCGGGCTGAGCGAGGCAGAAGGCAGTAGGCAGTAGGCAGAAGGCAGCCGCCACAATCAACTTGAGCAACTTATTCTGGAGCATCTGATATGAGAGCTTCACGGTCTTCTGCTTTCTGCCTTTTGCTTTCTGCCTACTGCGTTCTGCTTCCTGCCTTCTGCTGTTCCATCTGCTTCAAGACTTCTTCCTTCGCTTTTTCGACCGGCATGCCGTAGCGCTGGCCATTCTCGTCAACAGGGCCGTTCTTTAACACGTCGTTCCACTGATCGTGCACCATGCGAATTTCCCACATCGGATCCTTTGGAGCCGGAGCGGTGTTCTTGATCTCGTTGCCCGCTTCCGCTTTGCCTTCCTTCTTTGCTTGCGCGGCCTTGTCCAACTCTTCAGCAAAGCCGGGCGCGCCTTGCAGACGCGGCTCCGGCGGCAATCGGTCCTTCTCGCTCAAGGCCATCGGCGAACGTGGCGGCTCAGTAATTCGCGAATTCAACGCGCGGAACATCCCCCACACGATCAAGAACGACGCAATCATCAACACCACCAGCCCGACAGTAAACTTTGCGATGCCGCCAATGTAGACGTCGCTGACTTCGTGCGTCACATCAATGTTCTTGATGTGCGACGTGTCAGGAGTTTCAGTGACGTGCGATTTATGTTTCTCCTCACTCATTTCTTTTTCGCTAAGAGCAAAGGGCTAAGCGGTCGCTCCTTGCTCTTCGCACTTTGCCCTTTGCCTACTAATGTCCCGCGTGCGTCGTCTCAAGCGCCGCCTCTACCTGAGGATCGTTAATCGCGATCAGCGGTCGCTTCTGCAACTGCCATGCGAAAACTGACATCCACAATCCGCCCATGGCGATGGGAGCAACCACGTCCATCCAGCTCAAATGAAAACGTTCCGCGTTGTAGGCCGGCTCAATCAGCCAAATCACATCCACAACTCGCATGATGAGAATGAACAGCGCCAGCGTCGCCAGGCGATCCGAACTCTTCTTCGCGGCGCGCGATAGCAACGTCAAAAACGGAAACGCGAATTGCAGGATCACAATCGCCAAGGCAATCACGCCCCAGCCGCCATGCTTGCGCGCTACGTACCAAGCCGTTTCCTCGGGCAAGTTGCCGGACCAAATCAGCAAGTATTGCGAGAACGCGAAGTACGTCCACAACATCACCAGCGCCAGCAGCAGGTTGCCCCAATCGTGAAAATGTCGCGGCTGCGCGACCTTGTCCATCGGTGGTCGACGGGACAGCCATGACATCGTCAGAATCGCGAACGACAGCGCGCTCAGGCTCCACGCCGCGACGAAAATCAATCCAAAGATTGTTGAGAACCAAGCCGGCTCAAGC
>DATLVM010000289.1:0-13443 GCA_035577445.1 Pyrinomonadaceae bacterium | reverse complement strand
CTTAAGCAGGCCGAATTCAATCGCGCTTTTGTGCTGATGCAGTACTTCGGTTATCTGCGCCGCAATCCTGACGATGCGCCGGAAGCTAACCGCGACTTCAGCGGCTTCAATTTTTGGCTAAACAAGCTTAATCAGTTCGGTGGAAACTTTGTGCAGGCTGAAATGGTCAAAGCGTTCCTTAGTTCGACCGAATATCGACAGCGGTTTGGCCCGCCATAGACCGCCCCTTTGACCCGCTGGTCGTTCGCATATATTGTTAGCAGAATGATTCCGCCGCCGCATCCCCCAGGATTGCAGCGGCTTTTTCATGCGCGCGATAATGTTGAGCATGCCGACCATATTTGCCTTTGCGATCATCAGGATGACGCCGGCGCTTGCTTTCTTAGAGGGTTGGCGAGATTCGCTAAGCCGCCTCTGGCATTACCTCGATGATAAGCGTCACATCGGGAACCTCTCTTTGTCTGTGACAACGTTAGTCGAGGGGTTCTTGATCCTTGCCATCGCCCTGATTCTCTCGCGCACACTGAGTTCTCTCCTCCAGCGGCGCATTGCCAAACGGGCTTATCTCGATCCGGGACTGTCGTACACCCTGGGACGTCTGACGCAATACCTGATCATGACGATTGGCATCCTGTACGCCATCAGCGAGGCGTTTGATGTCCCGCTCACGTCAATCGCGGTAATCTTCACGGCTCTCTCTGTAGGAATTGGTTTCGGTCTCCAATACATTGCGGCCGATATTGCGTCGGGATTCATCCTGCTCTTCGAACGGCCGGTGCGTGTCGGCGATCGGATAAGCATCGGAACTCAGGAAGGCGACGTGCAGAGCATTAACTTGCGCACGACGGTGTTGAATACGAATGATCGAGTGTCGGTGATTGTGCCGAATTCAAAGCTGGTGCGCGACCAACTCATCAATTGGTCGTATGGAGATCCGCGGGCGCGCATCGCAATTCCGATTGGCGTGTCATATGAGGCGGATGTGGATTTGGTGACGAAGACTCTGTTGCGCGCCGCTGAAGGCGTCGATAACGTGCTTCAAGATCCGCCGCCGAAGGTGCAGTTTCTGGAATTCGCCGACTGGTCAAAGAATTTTCGTCTGTTGGTTTGGACCAACCGGCCGCGCTTGCATCGTCAAATTCGCAGCGACATCAACTATCGAATCGAACAACTGTTTCGCGAAGCGAGTATCGAGATTCCTTATCCGCAAACCGAATTGCGTCTGCGCGAAGGTTCGTTGCACATCGACGCAGACGATCGACTTCACCTGGAAAACGATTCTCCCACGCAGAGCACAGACAACTAGCGTCGCCGCCGGCGAGTCGTCGTCGGCTTTGGCGGTAAGGTGAATCCCGGACATTTGCTGTTGGGATCGTCTGTATTGGCCTGGCACTTGTCAGTCGGGCGCACCGAACTCAGGCCCAACCACGTCCTAAGTTCTGAAAAGGGAAGCCACGCATTGTGGTTTGCAGGATCACATTTCGTCTTGTCGGTGAACTTGCACAAATCGAGCGCATAGATCGGGTGGATCTCCCACAGCGCGAGCCGCTCAAAATCTTTCGCGTTGTCGCGCGCGGGATTGTTGCCGGCTTTTCCTTCAGCAATGCAGGGCACATGACTGCCGTCGAAGAACAGCTGGCCAATAATTTTCACCGGATGCGTTTTGAAAAAACTCACGTAGTCCGGCGAATCAAACAGGTCCCACGCCGGTGGCCGATAGTGCGGGACAATCTCACCAACGATTGTGTTACACAACTTCGACTCGTGTGGATCCTCGGCCAGCGTGATGTGAATGTCGTTGTAAGCACACCCGAGCAGATTGCATTGCACGCTCTCGCCATTGCCGGCCGTCAGTGGGTTGTCTTTGTCCACGTTTGAGTGGCGCGCATCCAGAACATAGCCCACGAACGACACGGTCTTGCCTTCACCCACGCGTTTTCCGTTTCCGAGCTTGATGATGTTTGCGAGTTTGGCGCGGCTTTCCGGCGGCTCACCTTTCGGAATCGATGGTTCGTTGTTGCTCGCATCATTCAATTGCCCGAATGTTGCCAGTGTCACCGGTGTGACCGAATCTGTCGGCGCGCAGAAATTATTTTTCTGCGCATTCTGTTTGTCGTTGGCCGCGCTTTTGAAACAGCCCGTGTTGCCGCAGAGAAAATCGATCCGTTGCGGCTGGTTGGTGAATGGCCTGAGCTGAAGCGGCAGAGGTTTATTGCACGTCTTGAATTTCAACTTCTGACCAAAAGTCGATTGAGTCAGCGAGACGATTGCGGTAACTAACAGCAGCGTGTGAATAAAGCGGGCTTTCATTTTCGATTACCTCGCGTGTTTGCGGCGCATGCTATACCGGTCCGACGTTCCCCGCAAAGTCGCTTAGTTTGAGCTTGCGATGGCAACGCGTTGCAGCTAGTCTACTTCAACTGAGTGACTATTCATTCAGTTAAGCCAATGGCGAAAAGAGCCAGTAGAAATGGGGCAACGGGGAAGCGCGAGCTGATTTTGCGCGCCGCTACACGCGTGTTTGCGCGGAACGGATATTTCAACTCCAAGGTCGCCGACATTGCGCGCGCGGCCGACGTTGCCGACGGCACGGTCTATCTCTACTTCAAAAGCAAAGACGAAATTCTGCACTCGATCTTCGATCAAAACATGGCTGAAGCGATCGCCGCGGGTCGCCGGCTAATCTCGGATCTGAAGGATCCGCGCGAGAAGTTGCGCCGCATTGCCAAGCTTCACCTGGAGCGGCTCGGGGCCGATCGCGATCTCGCCGTGGTGTTTCAAATTGAGCTGCGCGGTTCGACAAAGTTCATGGAAGAGTTTTCAGCCGCCGGGTTTGCCGAGTATCTCGATCTGTTGCGCAAGTGCTTCGAAGAGGGCCAGCGCTCAGGAGTGTTTCGCAAGCAGCTCAATGCCAAGGTCATGTCAAAGATTCTTTTTGGCGCGTTGGACGAGATGGCGACGAACTGGATTATCTCGAAACGCAGTTACAAGCTTGAACCGATGGCCGATGTAGTGATGGATGTTTTCCTAAACGGAGTCAGCGCCTGATGTCCGACAAACTTCAGTTTGTCGCTCCAAATCTTATGTCGGCAACCAGCGACAAACTGAAGTTTGTCGAACATCGCGCCCCACTTATGTCTAACGAACCGACAACGCTCGTCGAACTCTACGATCGGATCGCGACTGAACATCCGAAATCCAACACGCTGAACTACAAACGAGACGGGGCCTGGCATTCTCTGTCTGCGGCAGAAATGCTCCGGCGCGCCCGGCACGTTGCGTTGGGGTTAAATGCGCTCGGAATACGCAAAGGTGATCGCGTTGCGATTGTCTCTGAAAGCTGTGTCGAGTGGGCGCTCGCTGATCAAGGCTGCATCTTTGCCGGCGCGATCACCGTGCCGATTTATCCGACGCTCACTGCAGAGCAAGCCAGGTACATCATCAACGACTGCGGGGCTCGCGCGATCTTTGTGGCCACGCAGCACAAATTGAGTGAGGTTGATGCGGCCCTGAAAGCGTGCCCGACAATCGAGACAGTGATTCTGTTTGAATCGCAAACGCCGCCCGAGAGTAAAGATGTTCTATCTTTCGATCAGTTGCGGGAACGTGGCCGCGCGCTCGGTGAAAGCGACGCCGCGCTAATTAACAATTTAGCTGCTGCCTGTAGGCCGCAGGATCTCGCGACAATCATTTATACGTCGGGAACCACGGGCGAGCCGAAGGGCGTGATGCTGACGCACGTCAACATGGTTTCGAATTTGATCGACTCGTCGAACCATCTCGAATTTGGCGAGGCCGATTGCGCGCTGTCGGTCCTGCCGCTGTCGCACAGTTTTGAGCGTCAGGCGATGAACATGTACCTGCATCACGGCATGAGCGTCTACTTCGGGTCGATCGAAACGCTGGGGGAAAACCTGCGCGAAGTGCATCCGACGGTTTTTGTCGGCGTGCCGCGAATCTACGAAAAGATCATTCAACGCGTCCAGGATCGCGCTGCTGAGAAAGGTGAGTGGAACGCGGCCGTCGTGACCTGGGCGATCGACGTCGCGCGCGCGTGGGCGCGTCGGAAGTCTAATCGTCAGCACATTTCTCTGTGGCTATGGTTGAAGCACAAGTTGGGCGACATCCTGGTGTTCGAGAAGCTGCGCAAAGCAATGGGCGGACGCATTCGCATATTGGTATCGGGTGGTGCGCCGCTGTCTGATGATGTAGCGCTGGCATTTCTCGGCGCTGCTCTGCCGATCGTGCAGGGTTATGGGCTGACCGAGACTTCTCCCGTAATTTCGGCGGACCAGGTCAACGACATTCGCATCGGCACTTCCGGTAAACCCATTCGCAACGTCGAAGTTCGCATCGCTGCCGACGGCGAGATTGAAACGCGCGGCCCGAATGTTATGCAGGGCTATTGGCACAAGCTCGAAGAGACCCGCGCAGTGATGACCGATGACGGTTGGTTCAAGACCGGCGACATTGGACACCTCGATGCCGATGGGTACCTCACAATTACCGATCGCAAGAAGGAATTATTGAAAACTTCGGGCGGTAAATACATCGCGCCGCAACCCATCGAGCAACTCATCAAAGGGTCGCGCTTCGTGAATCAGGTCGTGATCGTTGGCGATGGGCGCAAGTTCCCGGCGGCGCTGATCGTTCCCGACTGGCACCAGCTTGAGGGTTACGCGAAGTATAAAGGACTCGATCTGCACACGCGCGCGGACTTTTGTCACAGCCCGCGCATCATCGATCTGTTCGAGCGGCAGATTGCGGCGCGCACTCAGGGCCTGGCGCAATTCGAAAGGATCAAGAAGATCGCGCTCCTCGAGCACGAGTTGACAGCGGAAGGCGGAGAGATGACCCCGACGTTAAAGCTCAAGCGCCGCGTGGTAGATGAAAAATACCGGGAGCTAATCGATCGGCTTTATCTGGACGGCGGCAGCGACTTCAACCTGTGATGCTGGTGCGCCCCACGCCACAGAGCAACGGTTCATGCGGTTAGAAAGGCCCTTCGCCGCGAATCTTTATATCGAATGCTGCCAGAATGCGATTGGCAATTTCGATCGCTGCCTGCTTGACGGCATAATCAGAGTAGACCGGACTGTTCTTGGTCGGCAGGCTTATGCCGCCTCTGCCGGTTTGGTAAATATGCTGATGAGCCCGGCCTGATGTTTTTATCTTCGCCGTCTCCGGCTGGAAAATAACAAAGTCAACGTACAACTCGTCTTGTCCGTTCTTCACTTGCTTACCCACGTCCGCATACTCGTTGCCCAAATTCAACAGCACGACGTAGCGAACGGTCTCCTGTTTTGCCGCTTTAATCGCGGCCGCGCGATCGAGGTCACCGCCCGCGGAGGTCGGCATCACAATATCGGCTTCGCCCAAACGGCGAATGCAGTTATCCAGGACAGTGTCGTAAAGGTAATAGGGAATATTAACGAACGCCTGGTGCTTGTCGGTGCCGACGAGGAGTTGTATTCGCTTGCTGACTTCGGGCTTCTTCTCTACCGGCTTTGGCCCTGAAACTGAAGGCGCGACCGTCGTGGGTGTTGAGCCGCCGGTATTGCGGCGACCCGATTGCGCATAGGCAGCGCCGACACACATGACTAGTATCGAGAGGACTGCTGCCGCTCGTTTGTAAGCTAAGCGAATCATTTACCGGCTCGCATTCTACCACCGTTCCGAATGAACCTCTGATGCTAATTGACGGTTCGTCTCTTGGCCGGAGCTTAAAAGTAATCGCAAACTGAAGTTTGCCGATAGCCAGGCTGACACCATGAGTTTCATCGATTAGACTCGAAAATTGATGAAGTCAAAACCTCGCAATTTAAGAATTACACGGATTCGCGAACAAGGACGCGACATTCGCTCGTTCGATTTGATGCCTGAAGACGCGAAGGCGTCTCACGGCGTCCAATTCATTCCGGGACAAGTTGGTGTCTTGCGCGTTGCCAATGAAGAGCCGGCGTACTTTGCGTTTGCCGGCGCGCCGGAAGATCCTGAATTGGAAATTTTGGTTAAGCGCACAATTGGCGCCAGCGTGGCTCTGTTCGATATGAAAGAAGGGGAACACGTCGAGCTAATCGACGTGACCGGTCACGGCTTCGATCTCGAAAAGCAGCGCGGACGCGATTTAGTCTTCACCGCGATGGGCACTGGCGTCGCTCCTCTGCGATCGGCTTTGCGGCACGTGCTAAACCGCAAAGAGGACTTTGGTCAATTGGTCGTGCTGTACGGCGCGCGCACGCCTGATGATTTTTGTTTTCGCGATGAGACGCAGAGTTGGGAGGATGCAGGTGTCGAATTGCGTCAAGTTATCTCGCGTCCTGACGGCCATGACTGGTCCGGCCCGACGGGTTATGTTCAGTCACTGCTCGATCACGTTCTGCCTGAGCTGAAGAATCCGGTCGCGCTGGTCTGCGGCTCGCGAGAGATGATCGCGCAAACAAGAGATCGTCTGCAGCAGATGGGATTCGCGGCTGGGGATATTTTGACGAATTATTAGCCGCGGATAAACGCAGATAGACGCGGATAAGAACTAAAACAGATGCTGCGAAAAAGGGCACAAAAGGACAAAAGAAAGAAAGCCGGCTCTCATTTTGCGCCTGCTTGTGGCTCAATTCTTATCCGCGTCTATCTGCGTTTATCCGCGGCTTAATTCTTAGTTCGTCGCACCGAATCCATGCTTCTGCTTGCACAGCCGGCAGTACGTTGGCGGCTCGAAGTTATCGAGCTGATGCTTCACCGGCTTCACCGTTTTAAGATAAGCATAAATATCCTTTAGATCTCCGTCGCCCATCTTGCCGAAGAAATACCACGGCATCGAGGGACGCAGCGGACGGGCGCCGACTTTGCCGGCGCGCATCGCCTGAATGAAAGTCGCATCATTGTAGTAACCGATGCCTGACGCGGCGGGTGTGATGTTCGCGGAAGCGACCGGACCCTTTGGTTCATACAGAATGAAGCCACCCGCGAAATCCATTCCCGGCATCGGCTGACCGTTCTCCTGCGGCGTGTGACAGTCAACGCAGGCCGCCATCGAAACCAGATACGCGCCGCGCTTCTCTGCGCTGGAAAGATCCGCCTTCACTTCGCCACTAACCGGCTGCGGCACGTTGTTGACAAGATATTTCAGAGGGAAAGGCATCTGCGTCGTCGGTAATTGATTCTTGACCGGCGGAACGCTGCGCAGATACACGATGACCGAGGCCAGGTCTTCGTCCGACATTTCGCGGTAATGCGGATAAGGCATCATCGGAAATAGCGTGCGACCATCGTGGCCAATGCCTTCACGAATCGCGCGCGCCAGCGCATCGTCGCTCCAATTGCCAACGCCGGTTTCGGGATCAGGCGTGATATTTGGTGATACCAGCCAGGGCAGCATTTGATCTGACCAGATATGGCCCGAGCCTTCACGGCCGGCAACCGGCGGCGCGCCGGGCTTCGACCAATCGAGATCGCTGTGACAACCGAAGCAGCTGTTGACTCCCTCAACCAGATACTTGCCGCGGATCATGCGTGCGTCGGTCTTTTCAAATTTTCGATCGCTGAGCGTGCGTTTCTTCGCTCCGATTATCGGTCGCCAACCAATCGTGAAAGTGATTCCGAGCGCGATAAGCACGACCAGAACTAAAAGCGTTAAGCCAACGATCTTCTTCCAGCTACGACGGGCCATTGATTACTCCTCAGGGTTATCTCAATAAATGATGCGAGGTTTTTAGGATAACTGTCGCGGCCAAGTCAACTAATGAACGTCAACCAATGAAATCCAGGATCACCCGGGCCGCGCGATCGGAAGCACCGGGTTCTCCGATCTGCTCGCTGACTTCTCTTAGCTCTGCACGCATCGCCGCATTGCTTGTCGGATCGAGCAGTTTCAGAACCTCATGCGCGAGTGACTCGCCGTTTAAGTCGTCTTGAATCAACTCAGTGACCACTCGGCGACCGGCGATCAAGTTCGCAAGTCCGTAATGCTCGGTCGTAATCAAACTTCCGAGGGCGTGCCAATTTATCGTCGATTCTTTGTAGACGATGACCATCGGCGTGCCGAGCAGCGCGGCCTCCAAAGTCGCGGTGCCGCTGGCAATCGCCGCGACATCAGCAGCCGCGAGCGCCTCGCGGGTTTCATGATGAATGAAATGAGCTGACGAATCGGCGATGTGATTTGCGGCGATGGATTTCGCTTCATCGATGCTGCGATTCGGAGCGACCACGACGACGAACTGAGCATTCTCTTGTTGCTGTTTGATGAACGGAATCGCCTCGAGCATCGGCGGCAGAATACGGATCAGTTCTTTGTGACGACTGCCGGGAAGCAGAGCGACGATCGGCCGTGAAGGATCGAGATCATGTCGACGGCAGAACTCAGCGCGATCATATTGAGCACGAACCTCGCCGGTCAATGGGTGACCAACGTACTCGACATTGGTGATCCCGCGCGCGGCATACCAATCTTTTTCAAAGGGCAGGATCGAAAGCAACAGATCGACATCGCGCTCGATGCTCCGCGCGCGATAAGAACGCCAGGCCCAAAGTTGCGGGCTTATATAATAGATGACACGAACGCCGCGCCGATGAAGCCATCGCGCCAAACGCAGATTGAAATCCGGCCAATCAACCAGAATCGCGGCGTCGGGTTTGCGCTCATTTACCGCCCGCTTTAGTTCACCAAACGCTCGCCAGAATTTCGGCAGTGCGCGTCCAATTTCCCACAGTCCGAGGATCGCCAGCTCATCCGCTTTGATGATTGATTCGACACCGCCGGCCCGCATCTGCGCGCCGGTCGATCCGAAGAACTCGAATTGGACTTCCGGATCAGCGCTGCGCATTGCGTGCACCAGCGAAGCTGCATGCGCATCGCCGGACGGCTCACCCGCAACGATTAGGAATCTCATAAGTTGAGTTGAGGTTTGCTTGTCCCGTTTCGCGCGCGCATGTTAGCATCCGATTTCCGTTAGCGAAAACGGCGCGCCTGATGCGAGTTCGATCGACTTCGCAGAAGGCGCTATTCATATGGAATCGCACTCTTCTCCCTCTCCCCATGGGAGAGGGTCGGGGTGAGGGGCGAAGCTGGCGCGGGTCCGGTGACAAGAACCCAAGCCTTTTTCAGAGTCGCGTCGGCTGAGGAAACAATTGAAAGAGGGAATCACCTTTGCGCTAGGCCCTCACCCCTGCCCTCTCCCAGAGGGAGAGGGGGATGGAAAAACGATACCGCCTCGTTATTACTTGCTGGTTTGCATATTCTTGGCGCTGCTCTGGGCATCGTCAACGAGCGCGCAGCAAACCAATCCCGTCGATCGCAAAGTCGAGAATCCGCTCACCGACACGCCTTACGTCAATCCCCTGCAACAGGACCAGCCGGTAAAGCCCGCGACGAAGGGCCTGCCAAGAGTTCAGCCCGGCGATAATCTCGATGTTACATGCGCGCGCGAGTCGGTAACTGGTCCAAAAGAAGCGCGCGTTTCAGTCTGTGAAGGTAACGTCGATGCGCGCATTGGGACGTTTCGCATGCAGGCTGACAAAGTCACGGTCTATGACGCGACGAACCTGGTGGTCGCCGACGGCAACGTCGTTTTCGATCAAGGCGATCAGCAGCGCATCACCGGCAGCCACGCCGAATGGAACTACAAGACGAAGACCGGCTTTTTTGTTAACTCGACGGGCTATACCAATCAAACCAACGACGGCACGCGCATGTATTTCATCGCGGATCGCGTTGAGCGAATCAATCTCACCACCATCGTCCTGACGAACGTGGAGATTACTGCGTGCGACGAACAGAAACCAAAGTGGAGTTTCCGGTCGAGCAAGGCAACCATTAAGACTGGCGATCGCGCGCGGTTCAGCTCGCCGACGTTGCGAGTGAAGGGTGTGCCGATCATTTACTTGCCTTACGCGTCGATGTCTTTGAAGCACCAGGATCGAGCTTCAGGATTTTTGACGCCGACCTTCAGCGGTTCAGGCCAGAAAGGATTTCGTTTTTCCGAAGCGTACTATCTGACGCTCGGTCGTTCGGCAGACTTCACGGTGCGCGGTGACATTTTCACGAAGCGCGGATATGGAGTAGGCGGCGATCTCCGCACGCGGGCAAACTCTCGGTCATTCTTTAATACAGGCTTCTACATCGTTAAGGATCGAGTCCTCGGCCCGAAGAAAGACGCAGAGCATCCGGATCAAGGCGGCTCGAGTTTTTACATCGACGCGGTGCATTACTTCGGGAACGGCTTTCTGGCGGCGGCTGATGTAAACGTCACGTCGAGTCTCTCTTTTCGCGCGATATTTTCCGATTCAATTCAGCAGGTGATTTCGCCGGAAGAGCGGTCGCAGGTTTTCATCAACAAGAACTATCACGCGTACAGCTTCAATGTGCGCATGAACTCTCAGACGACGTCGCTGCAGGATGCTCAGGTCCGCATCCGAGAGTTTCCCAGCGTCTCGCTCGATCGTCGTCCGTCGCTGGCGCGCTGGTTCAAAGACTTTCCCATTTACTATTCGTTTGAGGCCGCCGCGGAAGGCGTGAGCCGGAAAGAGACGGCCTTCGATGCGACTACATTCATCAATAACGCTGGTCGCGCCCCGATAATATCCCCCTCGATTGTGCAGCGTTTGGATTTTCATCCGAGCGTTTCGGTACCGCTGGAATTTAATGGATGGACGGTGACGGCGACGGGTGGGGTGCGCGCTACGTACTATTCGAATTCGATCGATCCGACGACGCAGTTGATCAGTGCGCGCGATGTGGTTCGCGGTTACGGTGAATTTGAGCTCGATGTGCGGCCACCGGCGCTCGCGCGCAACTTTCATCGGGGCGATGGCTCAGTCTGGTTTCGTCATGTCATCGAGCCTTATCTTGTCTATCGGCGCATCGCCGGCATCGACAACTTCAATCAGATCATTCGCTTTGATTACACGGACGCGATCGCCGACACGAACGAGATTGAATACGGCTTAACGAACCGTTTTTTTACCCGGCGGGCGACTGAAAGTGTCGGCAAAAAAGCGGCCCGCACCGCGCGCGAGAAGAAGTCGCTCGCGACCCAACCCTACGAAGCGCTGACCATCACGGTGCGCGGTAAATACTTTTTCGATCCCTATTTCGGAGGCGCATTAATTCCCGGCCGGCGCAATCAGTTCTATCCGATTGATACTCTCTCTGGCTTTACTTACGGAGCCGTGCCGCGAAAATTCTCGCCGGTAAATATCAACGCTCGATATCGACCGACGCGAAGCTTCTACGCCGATTATCGCGTCGATATGGATACGAAAGGCGGCGGCTTGCGGGCGATGGCCGCGACCGCGGGGATCGAGCGCAGGTTGTTCCAATCGTTCGCGACCTTTTACTACACGCGCGCGGTCACGCTGGTTCCCTCATTGCAGCAGTACGCGGACGCAAACGGCCATGAACCTGGCACGGTGCGCAGTCCGGAATTGCGAACGTCAGTCTTTCTGGGAAATCAGGAGCAGGGCCTCTTCGGCGGACTGTCCCTCTTCTTCGACTTTCAAAATCATCCGTTTGCGGCCAGCAATCGCTCACTCATCAGTTCCACCGCGACCATCGGGCGCGCCTGGAAGTGCTGCTCAGTCACGGCCCAGTTCTACACTTTCAATGTCGGGATCCGTGATGAGCATCGCGTCGTCTTTGCGTTTCGCCTCAATGGCATTGGCACGTTTGGCACTGAGAAGATCGGGCAGTGGGTCAACCGCCAGTAACGTGTCAGAACCGCGAGCGGTAGCGACCGGATCAAGTGGACCGGCGGAGCAAATTGAATATGGAATGATTCTGCGTGAAGTCCATTCTTCCGAAGTAGCCCTTGATCCGGTCGCTACCGCTCGCGGTTCTGACACGTGGTTACCGCCAGTTTCATTGACAGCTTCACCCGGCAACTAATACATTTCTGGTGCTGGTAATTCTACGACGAAGTAATTTCCTCCCTTCGACTAATTAAAGGCGCTACGGAAGATCCCCTGCATGAAACGAAAGACATTTGCGACCCTGTTAATCTTAGTATTTCTCGCTGTCTTGATGATCTGGAGTTTTGGATCGTCAGCGGCAAACAACGCCGGCCGCAGAACGCCAGTCCCAGTTCCCGACAGTGAACCGAATCAAATCTTTGCGGATGAGGATCAGGACGTTGATGCCGATCTGGGCAAGCACGCCGGGCGCATCGATCGTGAAGAGTATCTGCGGGCGCGCGACGAATACCTTGCGCGCAAGCGCGGCATCGAGCCGGGCATGCCATTCAATCCTGAGTTACGTAGCGAAGCCATCGATCAGATGGAGCGGCAGGAGAAAGGCCGTCGACTTGAATCTCTGGTCAGCGGCAGCGGACTGACGCCGACTACGGGCGGCGCGTGGACAGCGATTGGCCCTGCGCCTTTGCCGAACGGTCAGGGGACGGCTGCAACCACGGGACGAGTAACCTCGATCGCAGTCGATCCGACAAACGCGAACAAAGTTTACCTTGGCACTGCTCAGGGCGGCGTTTGGCGATCGCTGGATGGTGGTGCAACGTGGACGGCGATCTTCGACAGCGCTGATTCTCTGGCCATCGGCGCAGTCGCGGTGGCTCCGTCGCAGCCGAGTGTCCTTTACGTAGGGACGGGAGAATTCAATCAGAGCGGTGATTGTTTTTTTGGCGTCGGTCTCTATCGAATTGAGACCGTCGATACAACGCCCAGCCTTGTCGGACCAATAAATCCGCAAAAGACATTCAATAGCCTCACCTACAAGATATTCGAAGGACGATCGATTACAAAGATTCTGGTTCACCCGGCCAACCCCGACATTATCTTTGTGTCTACGGGCCGCGGCGCGTCAGGGAGTGGCGCGAATGGCAAGGGTACGGTGCCGACCATTGCACAGCGAGGCGTCTTTCGATCCACGAACGCTACTTCTGCGGTAGGTAGCGTAGATTTCGAGAAGCTGAACGTTGGCGGGATAACTGACGCGGACACTCCGGACATGGTGATGGAACCGGGTAATCCAGACAATCTAATCGTAGCAAGTCTAGGTTCTGGGATCTACAGAACAACTAACGCGTCGGCGGCGACTCCTAGCTTCACGCAAACATTGTCCTTGGGCGGCAACGTTAGGGTTAGTCTTGCGATCAATAAAATTGGATCGAGTGTAACAGTCTATGCTGCGACCAGCGAGACGCCAACTGTCACTCCTGAGTGTGCGACGCAGAATGGATCGTTAGCCGGCGGCGCGATCAGGAAATCAACTGATGGTGGCGCCACGTGGTCCGGGCAATTAGCCGGGGGCCAGGGATTCTGTGCCGCTCAGTGTTTCTACGACATGCCGATCGCGGTAGACCCAAATGATGCCAACGTCGTGTTTGTTGGCGGGCAGGTCAACATAACCGTCGGGCAGTCGCCTAACCAGACACAATGTGGTCGGCTCATCGGAAAATCCACCGACGGGGGAACTTCTTTTGTTTTTGATAGCAG
>DATLVM010000288.1:0-9478 GCA_035577445.1 Pyrinomonadaceae bacterium | reverse complement strand
CGGCGCACTGCTGTGATTAATCAGTTCGATGTAATCGTTCTTGAGCGTCGCCCCAGTGTTGCCGCCTCCGCCGTAAATCTGACTAATGACTACGTCATTCGCGGGCGCGGGTGTCGGTGTCGGAGTTGGTGTAGGCGTTGGAGTCGGCGTAGGCGTGGGCGTGGGTGTGGGCGTGGGTGTCGGCGTCGGCGTAGGGGTACCGCCTCCATTTGCCGTTACCGAAAAGTCGTCGATTGCCATGCCATGGTCGTTTCCAGTGTGATCGATGTCTTTCCAGCGCAACCAGACTTCCTGGCCGTTGGCAATCGTAATTGTGAGCGTCGCGGATTTGGCTACTCGGTTGGCCGGTGCATTGCCGTCAAGAGCTGTAGCCGTGCTCGTGCCGAACGTGGGACTAGTGAAGTCTAAGGGATCGTGATCGACCCAGCCCGTCGTCGGAGTATTAATGCCGGTAATAATCCCAGCGTTGGCAATCTGGTACTGGAAGTCGACCGTCTGCGCAACGGACACGGCGGGAGAAGTTGCTCCTCCGTTTCGCCACTGCTCTCCTACATAGCTAATATCCAGCGAGGTAATAGTTGCTCCGGTGTTGTTCGTTAACTTGACGCCCCAATAAATCGTCCCTGTGGTGCCCGAGCCGACCGAACCCAGGGCACGATCAGTAACCGGATTGACGCCGGCTACGCCAAAGCTGTAAAGAGCGCCGGTATTCGAGCTGCCCGTTCCAACCGTGTAAGACGCTCGCGATGTATACACGCCAGGGATGGTTGAATTGTCGGTCCAAGTAAAACTGGTACCGCTTGAAGCAAGCGAGTCGAAGTTTTCTGTAAGTGGGACGCCCAGCGCCGTAATACTTCCGCCGTTCGTTACGGCGGACGACCGCTGGAGCACCGACATGGCAACGCCGACGCAGCTTATCGCGATGACGACTAATAAACAGATCAGGCGTACGCGTGTGAGCGCTTGGGGGGTGGACTTAGGCATAAGGGTTCCCTTCATTGGAAAATATTTGTGACTGAGTTTGTGACTGAACAATTCGGGCCGGATACAGCGCCTGCTTGATATTGGTTGGCATGCAAATACTTTGCACTTGCCAAACGAGTCTTCCAAAGGAAGATCGCGAGTGTAGAGAAAAAGCGTCATTCCGTCAAATTAGAATCATCTAAATTGGCTGAAGCTTTTCTTGAAAGAGTAGGCGTGGCGGCAAGCTTAGCGCTCTAAGATTGCCGATCGGCGACAAACCTTTGACTTAAAGGGCATAATGGCGCTTCGTCACTTTCAGGAGCACCTGCATTCGTGATCATCTCTTCAATCGAACTACGCGAAATTCGCCTGCCGCTAATTCATTTTTTTGAAACCAGTTTTGGCCGGACGACTGAGCGTCGCATCATCCTCGTGCGGGTGACGGACAGCGACGGAGCCCATGGCTGGGGTGAATGCGTCGCCGGCGAAGGACCTTTCTATTCTGATGAATGGGCAGAGACGGCCTGGCCGACTTTGAAAGAATTTCTCGCGCCCATGGTGATTGGACGCGACGTTGAAAGCGCCGGAAGTGTCTGGGATCTCATGAAGGCCGTGCGCGGCCATCGCATGGCGAAGGGTTCAATTGAAACAGCGTGTTGGGATCTGGAAGCAAAGCGCGCGGGTGTCGCGCTGTGGAAACACCTCGGTGGTGTCCAGACAGAAATCGCGTGTGGCGTTTCAATCGGCATTCAGGATTCACCAGAGCAGTTGATCGAGAAAATTCAAAAGGAACTGGATGCCGGTTATCAGCGGATCAAGATTAAGATTAAGCCGGGTTGGGATCTCGACATTGTTCGCAAGGTGCGCGAACGGTTTCCCGACATTCGTCTGATGGGTGACGCGAATTCTGCCTATACGCTCGCAGATATTTCATTATTCAAGGAACTCGACGAATTCAATCTAATGATGCTTGAGCAGCCTCTCGCGTACGACGACATGTTCGATCATGCGGAGTTGCAGAAGCATATTAAGACGCCTATTTGTCTGGACGAATCGGTGAAGACACCCGCGGATGCTGAACATGCAATCGCGCTGAAAGCGTGTAAGATTATCAACGTGAAGCTTGGTCGCGTGGGCGGTCATGCGCAAGCAAAGAACATCGAGAGGATGGCGCGTGAAAACGGAATCCCGGTTTGGTGCGGCGGCATGCTGGAGTCGGGCGTTGGTCGCGCGCATAACATTGCAATGGCGACATTGGCCGGATTCACTTTGCCCGGCGACGTTTCGGCAAGCGCGCGCTATTGGGAGCAGGACGTAATCGAACCCGCGGTAACCGTGAGCCCACGCGGAACGATCACGGCTCCGGACAAACCCGGGATCGGCTTTGAAGTTAATCTACACCGAGTCGATCAACTGACGATTCGAGCGGAAACGATCAAGTAATGGCAGCAATCACACGGGACAAAATGAAGGAGCTGCGCGAGCATTTCGCCGCGCGGCAGCATGAAATTCTGGCGCTCACCTGCGCCTTAGTTGAAGCCGAATCGCCATCCGGAGATAAGGACGGGAGCAGCGCGGTGGTCTCGTTATTGGCCAGCGCGGGCAGCAGCATTCCTTCCGTGAAATCCGTCGAACGAATCACCGCCGAAAATTATGGCGAGCATTTGCGCATTCAAGCGTTTACAGATCAAACAGAGCACCGACCATTGATGATTCTCGGCCACACGGACACAGTGCATCCGCGCGGTGCAATCAAGGAAAGACCCTGGAGAACAGAGGGCAATAAGGTTTTTGGTCCAGGCATCTTCGACATGAAAGTGAATTGCGCGCTGGCGCTCGAAGCGCTGCGCGCGTGCGAAGCCGCCGGCGTCACGCCTCAACGTCCGATCACGATTCTGTTGACGTGCGATGAAGAAAGCGGCAGTCCTACGGGTCGTCCTTTGGTTGAAGCTGAAACAAAGAATGTGCGGGTGGTGCTGGTGCTTGAGCCTCCAGCGTCGGGCGGCCGTGTGAAGACTTCGAGGAAGGGAACCGGCATGTTTACCGTCTCAGTCGAAGGCAGAGCCGCGCATGCAGGACTGGATCCCGATAAAGGTGTCAGTGCGGTGCTTGAGCTCGCGAAGCAAACAGTTCGCTTGCATGAGCTGAACGATCCAAGTACCGGAACGACTGTGACCGTGAATGTGGTTTCAGGCGGGACACATTCGAACGTGATTCCCGCGGAAGCTCGCGCTGAAGTCGATATGCGATTCACTTCCGCTGATGCCGGCGCACGCGTCGAGAGAAGAATCCTGTCGCTGATTCCCGAGGATTCGCGCGCGCGGGTAACCGTGACTGGAGGAATTAATCGACCTCCGCTCGAGCGCACCAGCAAGATTGAAGGGCTCTACGCACATGCGCGCACCCTGGCGTCGTTGATGGATTTCGATCTGGGTGAAGCCAGTGTCGGTGGCGCGTCTGATGGGAACTTCGCAGCCGCTTTGGGTGTGCCGGTGCTGGATGGTCTCGGGGTGCAAGGCGACGGCGCGCACGCCATCCATGAACACATTCTCTGCGACGACATTCCCACGCGCGGCGCGTTGCTGGCGGCGTTAATCGCGACGATCTGATTGTAGGGGCAGGGCTTGTCCCTGCCCGCTTGTTGCTTAAACCGAACGACGGGCAGGGACAAGCCCTGCCCCTACACATGAAAATCGCCACTTGGAACGTCAATTCGATTATCGCGCGCCTGCCGTTAGTTACCCGCTGGCTCGATCAAGAAAAGCCTGACGTCCTTTGCATTCAGGAAACAAAATGCTCCGACGACAAATTCCCGCTGCTTGAGTTGAAGTCCGTTGGCTATGACTGTGTACTGCACGGCCAACAGAGCTACAACGGCGTCGCGATCATTTCGCGGGGCGGCTGTGCAAACATCTCGCGGGGCTTCCCCGAAGACGACGCTGACAGTCACGCGCGACTGGTTACCGCTGAAATCGACGGCATCCGCATCATCAATGTCTACGTGCCAAACGGTCAGGTCGTCGGCTCAGACAAGTATCAATTCAAGCTGAAATGGATGACTCGCCTGCGCGAGCTGCTCGATCAAAATTACGATCCGAACTCGCCGGTGCTGTTGTGCGGTGACTTCAACGTTGCTCCGGAAGAACGCGACGTTCACAATCCGCAGCTTTGGCAAAATAGGATTCTGTTCAGCGAACCTGAGAAAGCCGCGCTTCAACACATCAAGGACTGGGGCTTCACAGACACTTTCAGAATGCACACCGAAGAAGGTGGGCATTATTCATGGTGGGATTACCGTGCGGGCGGCTTTCGGCGAAACCTGGGACTGCGAATCGATCACATTTGGGTGTCGCCGCCGCTGGCGCAGCGCAACACCAAATGTTGGATCGATAAAGAGACGCGCAGCTGGGAGCGCCCGTCAGATCATGCTCCGGTGGTTGCCGAGTTTAGTTGACTCTGCCTAACCGAAAGACTAAGGAGTCGTGGGCGTTCCGAATGAATAGTTGAAGCCGCCGCTCATCACGTTCACGATGATCGAGACAATAATCAGCAATGTCCAAATGATCATGATGTTCCTGATGTTCAGGCGGTTTGCATTTATCCAGCCCCAGATAAACGTGTAGAGTCCGCAAATCAAACCCAGAATTCCGTGCAGCACGCCGTTTTCCTGGAACAGCTTGATGAGCACCATGATGAAGCAAATCAAACAGCCCAGCCAAAGTATTAGCCCGAGAATTCCCAACATTTAGGTTTTCCTCCGTCTCGAATTGTGGAAAAGCGTTAACCGTTGATAAGTCGAACAAACGCGGTCTGCAAAATCAGCATCCGCGCCAGCCAATAAAGAATTAGGCCACTCAAAAGCAAGATAGTAATCCCGGTGTGACTTTCAATGACTTCAATGCGCGCAGCAATGCGTTCGGTGTGGGTGCGCGGAGCAATGGCACAGAAGGCAATCACCGCGAACGCTATCAGCAGAACCGGCGCGAACGCGTGTAGGGTCAGCGCCTCTTTCCATTCGCCGCGCACCAGGAACAGCGTCGCTCGCGTCATGCCGCATCCCGGACAGGGAATCCCAAGCGTATGAAAGATTGGACAAGGCCAACTTGGGAAATTAAGAAACGCGAGAATCAGTTGAAGTAAAGCAGCTCCGCAAATGACTGACCCTAATCTGCGATCTCGCAAAATGCTGGAAAACAGTGGGCGGAACATTATCGCGTCTGTCATCGTTGTCGCGACATTCTACACGATGGAGACGGGCTGTCTATTATTTTTCTAATTGGAAGTCAGCTCAGCAGTCTTCTCAGTAATATCTTTCTGCGCCCATTCGTTGTCGCGGGAAGCTTCGCCGGCTTTGTGACGCTTGGCTTCCTTCATGCGCGCGACCAGATCCATGTGGGTCGAGAAGTAGGGAAGGCTCTTGCCGACGATCTCCTGGACTGAACTGAAGCCTTGGTCGGTCATGAACTTCGCGAGGCCTTCCTGAAGTTCCTCGACCATCTTCACGCCTTGCAGCATGACGCCGGTGCAAATCTGAACGGTCGAAGCGCCGAGCAACATAAACTCAATCGCGTCGCGCGAGGTCTCGATGCCGCCAATTCCGCTGATTGAGATTCCTTCGGGCAGTCCGAGCCCGAGTTGGCTCACCATTCGCAAAGCAATCGGCTTCACCGCCTGCGCGGAATACCCGCCGGGAACCGTGTAGCCTTCGACCGTCGGCATCGGCCGCAGCGTGTCGAGATTTACACCGATCACCGACAGGATGGTGTTGATGGCTGAGATGCCATCCGCGCCACCACGCACCGCGGCGAGCGAAGGCTCTTTGATGTTGGTGATGTTCGGCGTCATCTTGGCCCACACGGGAATCTTTGCGACTTCGGTAACCCAGCGTGTGACTTCTTCAGTCAGATCGGGATGCTCACCCATCTCCGAACCCATTTTGCGCTCCGTCATTCCGTGCGGGCACGAGAAATTTAATTCAAAGGCGTCGACACCCGTGTCCTGGACCATCTTCGTCAGCTCCTGCCAACGTTCTTTGCTGTACTCCTCCATGATCGACGCGATCAAAACGTTGTTGGGATACTCTTTCTTTACCTGCCTGAATTCTTCTATCCAAACCTCGATCGGCCGATCCGAAATCAGTTCGATATTCTGAAATCCGATGACTTCATTCGTCTCGCGCGAACGAAGCTTTCCATAGCGGGGAACGACGTTTACAACCTTGCTCGATTCAAGGCTGATGGTCTTGGCGACCGCGCCACCCCACCCGGCGTCGAACGATTTAGCGAGCACGCGCGCGTTGGTTCCCGGCGGGCCTGAGCCCAGCAGAAAAGGATTGGGGAATTTGATGCCGTTAACGGTAATGGAAAGATCAGTCATGGTGTTTTCTCAGATTGACTTCTTAATGTTGGGATAGCGCTTTTGCGACCGGCCCATCAGTTTTCAGAAAAGGTTGAATCACGCTGTAAGGCACGGTGGTCTTGTCGAAGAACGCTATCACGTGCGGAAAATCAAAGTACACGACTAGCCCCGCCGGTGTTACGCCCCAGCCTGACACCTCATTTAATTGATCCAGGTCGACGAGTGGGCCTTCACGAGGTTCGGGTTTGCGCCCACTCTGACGTGCGTCCTCCTCCTCAACGGCGCGCGCACGCTTATCGATGTCCGCGACGACGTATTTGGCAATCGCCGAGTTGTAATCACCGTCTGGCTTGAACAGATCCTCAAACTTCAGTTCTTTGTTTCCCTTTAAGTCGTACGTCAAAGACCAAAAGCTATTGTTCGGATGAGCGCCGCCGCCGTCATAGTATTCGCTCATCTCGACGCTGACTAGATCATTTGTGCCGAACAAAACGTTGTAGTTCGTGTCGAAGACGCCCTTGCCATCGATCGGCGCAAATTCACCAATCTTCTTTTGCGCAAGCGTGACGATGCGACGATTGAAAGCCTGTGCGCCGGCGGACAATGTCCCGCTGCCGGTGATTTGCGGATACGAGACGCTGACGCCCGTGCGACGATTGACGATGGTCTTTGGGGTGAGTTGAAGTCCGTTTGCGAACGCGAAATGCTGCTCTTCGAGTGTGGCCATCGACTCGCGACTCCCATCCATCTTCGACCACGTACATTCGGAATCGATAGAATCGCTTAGTGGTTTCTTGCAGACAAACTTTCCGGTCTTTTGCTTGCCGCTCATCTCTGTGAGTTCGAGCGCGCCGTTAGTGAGCCGACCGGTGAGGTTCAGATCCTGACCCACGCTGTCGTAAGCATAAGTGCCTGAGACTTCGTTGCCGGCGAAAGTCAGCCGCATCTGAATGTGACTGTTGCCAATCGATCCGCGATAGACTTTCGTCTGCGCCGATGCCGACCAGGCGCAGAGAGCCACAAACAAGCCGATCAATGTTGCTCTGGTTACGGATCGTTTCATGGACGAGCGTTAGACTTCTGCGTCAGCTTCAATCTCAATCAACATGCGTGGATCGATTAGCGCTTTGACTTCAACCATCGTGGTTGCCGGCATGATCTCGTGAAAGAATTCACCGTGTGCGCGGCCGTATTCTTCCCAGCGTGAGATGTCTGTCACAAACATGCGGGTGCACACGACGTGTTCGAGTCCGGCGCCGAGACGCTTCAGGGCTTTCTCGATATTCCTAATGCACTGCGCGGCCTGTTCATAAGCATCTGATGCGCCAACGATCTCGCCGTCGTCTGCTAGCGCGGTCGTTCCCGTTACATAAATTCGATTGCCAACTTTGACAGCGCGCGAGTAACCAACGATCGATTCCCACTTGGCGCCGGAAGAGATGCGTTGGCGATCAGTCATGCTTATCTCGTTCTTCAGCGAGAATGGCAGTGAATTCCGGGATTAGTTGCGGGGCTTTGTTGGCCGCGACATCCCAAACGATCTCATAGTCGACTCCAAAGTAGCTATGAATCAATCTGTCTCTCATTCCCGCCATGTCGCGCCAAGGAACCTGCGGGTACTGCTGCCGTATCGATTCAGGGACTTATTTAGCCGCCTCACCTATGATTTCAATGTTATGCACGAATGATCGCTGGAGCGTTTCATCACGGAGAAACGATTCAAGATCGGTTCCTGGCACGTTCTTGGTAAGGTAGTTCAGTTCATCAAGAATGTGCTCAAGAAATTCAGCTACGACTCGAGGCATATTCAACTTCACGTAAGATATGCGGACCGATGTGCGGACTCAACGATTCAGGCGTTAGTACCTCCACACGTCGCCCAATTTGCTCTTCAAGAAAAGCAGCCAGGCGCATGAAGTTATCAAATGACTTTTGGCCACGTTCAAACTCGACGAGGATATCAACGTCACTCTCGTTGGTTTGGCGACCAGTGACAAAGGAGCCGAAGAGACCCCAACGCCTCACTCCGAAGCTCTTCAGTTCCGCTTCATGCTTAGTCAATTCTGCAAATATGTCAGACTTCCGCTCAATCATTTATCTCGCCCCAAATCACCACTATTCAGCCACCAACTGCGAATAGCTCTCCGGTCTTCGATCGCGGAAGAACTGCCACGTGTTGCGCACTTCGCGAATCATGTCGAGATTCAGATCAGCAACTACCAGCGCGTCTTCGTCGCGTGGCGCTTGCGCGATTATTTGTCCGCGAGGATCGCAGAAATAGCTTTGTCCATAAAACTCGCCGATGTCCCAGGGCTGTTCGTGACCGACACGATTGATGGCGCCGATGAAGTAACCATTAGCGACTGCGTGTGCCGGCTGCTCCAGCTTCCAAAGATATTCAGACAGTCCCGCCACGGTGGCGGATGGATTGAAAACGATCTCCGCGCCGCTCAGGCCCAGGGCTCGTGCGCCTTCAGGGAAATGGCGGTCATAGCAGATGTAAACGCCGATGCGCGCGTACGCCGTGTCGAATGCCGGATAACCAAGATTGCCCGGGCGAAAATAAAACTTTTCCCAAAAGCCGGGGTTCACGTGCGGGATATGATTCTTGCGATATTTGCCGAGGTAGGTTCCGTCGGCGTCAATCACCGCGGCCGTGTTGTAATAGATGCCGGTAATCTCTTCTTCGTAGATCGGCACAATGATTACCATGTTGTACTTCTTCGCGGCTTCCTGCATCACCTTTGTCGTCGGGCCATCGGGAATTTTTTCAACCGCGTCGTACCAGCGCACCTGTTGCTCGGCGCAGAAGTAAGGCGTCGTGAAGACTTCCTGCATGCAGAGAATCTGCACGCCTTGCTTGGCCGCGTCTTCGATCATCGCCAGATGCTTCTCGACGTTAAGCCTGATGATCTCTTTGATCGGCGCATCGGTTGGCGCCGCGTTTCTCGCTTGAATCAATCCACCTTTGACTATTCGTGCCATGTGAACTCCTGTTTGAAATGTGCGTGAATATTAAGACTCTTCGGTTTGCAGAACAATGCGGCCGGGCGGAATGATGGTCATCAAGATGAAATAGGCGATCGCCGAAGCGCCGAAGCCGACGAACCAGGCGTAGTCGTACATCGGCTTCAAGCTGGGCACGAAAGCGCCGATC
>DATLVM010000287.1:0-4589 GCA_035577445.1 Pyrinomonadaceae bacterium | reverse complement strand
TTCCACCGCAATCCCGGCGGAAAGCAGAGTCATTCCCCAGGAGATTAGAAGTGAAGAATCAAGATATAATTATGCTCGCCTTTTTGGCTAACCTCATGATTCTGCCGATGGTCGCAAAGCTGATGGCAGATGGCTTCATTGCAATTGTTAATAAGGTGCGTCAGTTTCTTCAACGACGCAGCGGTCAAAATTACAGCTTGAGACCGTTCTGACAACGGGCTTCCTCACCCATCTCCCCCGTGATACAACAAGCGGATAAACCTAAAGCGTTAGAGCAACCGGAGGACGCCAATAGGGCTATTTATAAACATGCCTTTTGGCTTTACGGCGTGCTTGTGGGAGTAGCCATAAAAGAGGCTCTCGAAAGTATTTCACATCTAGTTAATCCTGCACGATTGGAAGATGAACTAACCCATCTTGGTGCTGTAGTGCAGTATGCGCACCACGACTTTGGATTAATACCCGAGGTGTTCAGACTAACAGTCTTTTTGGTCTTGACGGTTCGATTCTACCTAGGGTCTGCTTTCTATTTTGGGGCCGTCTATGAGGCACCTGGGGCTAGAGAGAAATTTCCAATTACCAATTACCCAGCAGATTTCTTTTCTGGATTTCTTCATTTCGTATGTTTCGTCATTCTCGCGTTACTAATTGACGTCCACGCCACGCCTATCTACTATTTCCCTTTTATGGTCGGGTTGATATTAGTCTGGGATCTCGCATGGTTTGCGAGTTCTATGCGTCGCTCCACAGCAAGAATGATTACGCTTTGGATGGGTGTTAATCTTGTGACGGCTTTGGTCGCCGCTGTAACCTATTTGATTATTGAATTGGTGAATTATTCAATGGTTGAACGTAGAACCTACACCAACCTCCGCGCGGAGCGATGCGCATTCTACTGGGTCTTGGCCGTTAGCGTACTGGATATCGGCCTCATGATGGCAAAGCGTCCATTCTTCCAGCCGCTCGGAAAATGGCTGCCACGCGATGACGTACTTGACCCGCCAATTGTGGCACCCAATCCCGCAGAGCCCATACCTGAGTAACACCTCAAAGTAGGACACTGTCTCCTCCGCGTCTGACTTCTAGTCCCCCCGCGTTTCGTTTATACTTCCCGAATCTGCTCCCCTGTGGCGGCAACCGTGCGAATGTTCGCGTTAAGCGTTCCGAGAGTCGAAAATTCTAAGGCGGTGAAATGATGTTCGAGTCGTTGAATCAAACTACAGACAACGAAAAGATGATTCTGCGAAAGCTGCGCGTGTGGATTGCTGCGCTGGCCGCGGTTTGCGTGCTGGCGGGCATCGGTATTGGCGCAATTCTCGCTGGACGCAACGCCGTCGCGCAAAACGGATCGCAACTGTCGCGCGCGCCTGAAGCTCTGTCGGCATCGTTTGTCGAGATTGCCCGCAGCGTTGAGCCGGCGGTGGTGAACATCGACACGATGCAGACGGCGGATTTGGAGAACGACAACGAGGATCGTACGGATCGCCCCGCGAATCCGCTCGACATGTTTCGCCGCCAGCAGCCGCGTCCAACGCACGGAGTCGGCAGCGGCTTCATCATCGATCCGAAAGGATTCATTCTCACGAACAATCATGTGATCGAAGGCGCTACGAAGATCACGATTGGGCTGCTCAGTGGCGATCGTTATCGCGCGAAAGTGATCGGCATCGACCGAGAAACCGATTTGGCAGTCTTGAAGATCGATGCTGAACGCGAACTGCCGGTGATGAAGTTCGGTGATTCAAACGCCGCGGAAGTCGGAGATTGGGTCCTGGCGATCGGATCGCCTTTCGGTTTAGAGCAGACGGTTACCGCCGGCATCATCTCAAAGAAGGATCGAGACACAAGCAATTCCAGCTTTCAGCGCTTTCTGCAAACCGACGCGGCCATCAATCGCGGCAACAGCGGCGGGCCGCTAGTCAACATGCGCGGCGAGGCCATCGGCGTCAATTCGCAAATCGCAACGCTGACCGGCGATTACAACGGGATCGGCTTTGCGTTGCCGGCCAATGAAGCGAAGTTCGTCGCCGAGCAAATCCTCGGCCGTGGTCGAGTGCAGCGTGGCTTCCTCGGCGTGACGCTTGAATCCGTCCGCGCTGAGTTTGCTCGTATCTATCATTTGCCGGATGCGAAGGGCGCGATCGTTGCCGACATTCAGCCGGAACGAAATGGACAACCCACCCCGGCAGCGAAAGCGGGCTTGCAGGTCAACGACATCATCACGGAATTCAACGGACAGGCGGTGCATGACTCGAATGATTTGATCGCGAAAGTGGCCGGGACAAGTGTGGGCCAGACTGTGTCGCTCACTGTCCTGCGCGACGTCGATGGAAAACTCGACAAGCGAACGGTTACCGCGACGCTCGGTGATCGGTCCGATTTCCTGCAGGACCTCGACGCCTCATCGCGTGACAAGAGCGATAGTTCGAAGAGTAACAGCGTGCGATTAGGTTTGACGCTCGCGGAACTCACCCCGCAACTCATTGCCGACAAACATCTGGACGGCCTGAAGGGTCTCTATGTTAAGGACGTGGATCCGAACGGTTTGGCCGCTGAGGTGCGGCCTACTGAGGTTCAGGTGGGCGAAGTCATCACGCGCGTCAATCGCATTCCCGTGTCAACCCTGGCTGAGTTTCAACGCGTCGTTGATTCGCTCAAGCCGGGCGACGCCGTGGTCCTTAATCTATCTTCTTATTTTCGCCGTGAAGGTCGTCTGACTTCGCGGATTGTGCAGTTTACTTATCAGTAAGGGGCGGACGTCAGAGGTCAGAGTTCAGAGGTCAGATCGTTTGCGCATCTGACTTCTGATTCCTGACCTCTGATCTCTTTTATGACAATGGCTCAAGCAAAAAAAGCACTCGCCAAGAAGCAACGCACTAATTCCGAACCGCGCACTCGCGCGAATACTTATCTTAACTACATCGGAGGCCGCTGGGTGCCCAGCACGAGCGGCGAATGGCACGAGAACCGAAACCCTGCGGACACGCGCGACCTGGTCGGTCGCTTTCCCGTTTCGACAACTGAAGACGTGGATGCGGCCGTAGCCGCGGCCCGTGATGCGTTCAATGCGTGGCGATTAACGCCGGCGCCGAAGCGCGCCGAACTCATGTTTCGCGTGGGCGAGATTTTGATCCGCGACAAGCAGAAGTACACCGCCGACATGACGCGCGAGATGGGCAAAGTTTTAAAAGAAGCCGGCGGTGATGTGCAGGAAGCAATCGACTGCACGTACTACGCTGCTGGTGAAGGTCGTCGATTGCACGGCTTCACGACTCCGGCTGAGATGCCTAACAAGTTCGCGATGTGCGTGCGTCAGCCGATGGGGCTGTGCGGATTGATCACGCCCTGGAATTTCCCCATGGCAATTCCGTCATGGAAGCTGATGCCGGCGCTCGTCTGCGGCAACACAGTCGTCATGAAGCCCGCGGAAGATACCCCGCTATCAACTTACAACCTGGTGAAAGCATGCGAAGAAGCCGGCATTCCGCCGGGCGTGGTAAATCTTGTGATGGGCCACGGTTCAGTGATCGGCGCGAGGCTATGCGACCATCCTTCGGTGCGGCTGATTTCGTTTACTGGTTCTACTGAAACCGGTCAACGCGTCGCGTCGTCGTGCGCCGAACGCAATGCGATCTGTTCGCTCGAGATGGGTGGCAAGAACGCCATCATGGTGATGGAAGATGCGGACATCGACAACGCGGTCGAAGGGGCGATTTGGGGCGCGTTCGGCACGTCGGGCCAGCGCTGCACGGCTGCATCGCGGCTGATCGTTCACAAGAAGGTCTATAAAAAATTCAATCAGCAGTTGGTCGAGCGGACGAAAGCCTTGCGCGTCGGCAACGGTGCTAACCGATCGGTCGATGTCGGTCCCGTAGTCAACCCGGACCAGATCGAAAAAATAATGAGCTACATCGACATCGGCCAGAACGAAGACGGCGCCACGCTCGCGTGCGGCGGGCGACATCTGACCAAAGGCGATTACGCGAACGGTTACTTCATTGAGCCGACTGTCTTCACCGATGTCACGCCCGACATGCGCATCGCACAGGAAGAGATCTTCGGCCCGGTGACTTCGGTCATTCCCGCGAAGTCGCTGGACGACGCGATCGAAATTGCCAACGGCGTGCAGTATGGCCTGTCAGCGGCGATCTACACCCAGGACATCAATCGCGCGTTCCATGCGATGAACGACATCTACACGGGGATCTTTTACATCAACGCTTCGACGATTGGCGCGGAAGTCCATCTGCCCTTCGGCGGCACCAAAGCGACCGGCAACGGGCATCGCGAAGCGGGCACGCAGGTGCTGGATATCTTCTCGGAGTGGAAATCGGTTTACGTCGATTACAGCGGCAAGCTGCAGCGCGCGCAGATCGATAATAAGTAGTTGCAAAGCTTCCAGGAGCAACTCACAAGGAGATCCAAGATAGAAATTCTACAAGTTCGACGAGCCGTTATCTCGTTTCACGGACGCCAGGCGATCAAACAAAAATACATAACTCGAGTGCGAGAGCATCGTTTAGCCGATCAGATAACCAAGGGACATTACTGGAAAAACGGAAAGGGCTGCGCGATTGGATGCACCTTGC
>DATLVM010000286.1:0-14235 GCA_035577445.1 Pyrinomonadaceae bacterium | reverse complement strand
CCCGGATCGAGCTTGCCTTTATTTTTCACCAGATACTCGACCGACAAAGCCTGGTTGGCAAAGCTCATGTCCATCACGCTCGCCGGATGACCTTCGGCGGCGGCCAGGTTGATCAGGCGGCCTTCGCCTAAAACCATGATGCGCTTGCCGTCTTTCTTCTTGTACTCCTGAACGAACGCTCGAACGTCAGTCGGTTCATCAGACAGTTCGCGCAGCGCGACCAGGTTCAGTTCGAGATCGAAGTGACCACTATTCGCGACGATTGCGCCATCCTTCATCTTCGCAAAGTGATCGCGGTCGATGACGTGCCGATTGCCGGTCACGGTGATGAAGATGTCGCCGATTGAAGCCGCGGCCGAGATCGGCATCACGCGGAAGCCATCCATGACGGCCTCGACGGCTTTGATGGGATCGACTTCAGTGACAACGATGTTCGCGCCCATGCCGCGACCGCGCAACGCCACACCTTTACCGCACCAGCCATAGCCGACTACGACCAGCGTGCGACCCGCAAGCAGAATGTTCGTCGCGCGGATGACGCCGTCGAGCGTCGATTGGCCGGTGCCGTAGCGATTGTCGAAGAAGTGCTTCGTTTGCGCGTTGTTGACGGCGATGGAAGGGAAGCTGAGCACACCCGCGGCTTGCATCGCCTGCAATCGCACAATGCCCGTGGTCGTTTCTTCCGTCGTGCCGATGATTTTGTTTTTGAGTTCCGGCTTTTCCTTAATCATGGTGGCGACGACGTCAGAGCCATCGTCGATGATGATGTCGGGGCCGAATTCGAGCGCGGTTTGCACGTGACGGCGATAGGTGTCGGTCGATTCGCCTTTGATGGCGAACACCGGGATGCCGTAATCGTTCACGAGACAAGCCGCCACGTCGTCTTGGGTGGAGAGGGGATTGGAGGCAATTAACAAAGCATCAGCGCCACCCGCTTGCAGCGCGCGCGCAAGATTCGCGGTCTCAGTAGTGATGTGCGCACAGGCTACGAGGCGCACGCCTTTGAGCGGTTGTTCGCTGCCGAAGCGCTCGCGGATTAGGCGAAGGACCGGCATTTCGCGCTCGGCCCAATCAATTCTTTTCTTGCCTTGAGGCGCAAGCGAAATGTCTTTTATGTCGTGTTCAATCGCAGGCATTGCTGTACTCATTTAGGTTCCTTTTTGTGATTTGCTTTCAGTTGCCCAGCCGTTCACGGCTGGGGAATCAGCGATCCGTTTCATTCAAAAGCCTCCTTAAGGAGGCTTTCGTTCCTACAAGAAAATCCGTAACCCAGGCGTAAACGCCTGGGCTACTAAAAATTTACACACCGGCCGCGGCCCGCAGAGCTTCGGCCTTATCAGTGCGCTCCCAGGTGAAGCCGTCGCCCGTGCGGCCGAAGTGGCCATACGATGCGGTGGCGCGGTAAATCGGGCGGCGGAGATCCAACTCCTGAATGATCTCTTTCGGTGTCAACGGGAAATGCGCGCGCACGAGATCGGAAATCTTCGATTCATCAATCCGACCAGTGCCGCGTGTGTCGACGTAAACCGAGACCGGCTCAGCGACGCCAATCGCGTAGGCGAGTTGCACTTCGCATTTGTCTGCCAAGCCGGCTGAGACCACGTTCTTGGCGATGTAGCGCGCCATGTAAGCCGCCGAACGATCGACCTTCGTCGGATCTTTTCCGGAAAAAGCGCCGCCACCGTGTGGCGCGTAGCCGCCGTAGGTATCGACGATGATCTTGCGACCAGTCAATCCCGAGTCGCCTTGCGGACCACCAGTGACGAATCGCCCAGTCGGATTGATGTGGAACTTGGTGTTGTCATCGAGCAGATCGCCGGACACTGTGTGTTGAATCACGTGTTCGCGAATCTCCGCTCGAAGCTGGTCGTTGGTAACGTCTGGCGCATGCTGCGAAGAAATGACGACGGCATCTACGCGGAACGGCCGACCATCGCGATATTCGACCGTCACCTGAGACTTGCCATCCGGACGAAGATAGGGAAGTTGTCCCGATTTGCGAACCTCAGAAAGTCTTAAAGCGAGCTGGTGGGCCAACTGAATTGGCAGCGGCATCAGTTCGGGAGTCTCGTTACAAGCAAAACCGAACATCAAACCCTGGTCACCCGCGCCACCCGGATCGACGCCCATCGCGATGTCGGGTGATTGCGCGTGAATGGCCGACAGGACTGCGCAGGTATCGCAATCGAAGCCGTACTTCGCCCGGTCGTAGCCAATGCTGCGAATAGTCTCGCGCGCTACGTCGGCATAATCGACGGTAGCTTTGGTAGTGATTTCGCCGGCGACGATGACCATGCCGGTGGTTAAAAGCGTCTCGCATGCAACGCGGGACGTGGGATCCTGGGCTAGGGTTGCGTCTAAAATGGAGTCTGAAATTTGATCTGCGATTTTGTCTGGATGTCCTTCAGTTACCGATTCCGAAGTAAACAGAACTCCGCGATGATTATTACTCAAACTGAAACCTCCGCTGTGATGATTAGCATTACAGATGCGACTAAGGACTACATCAAAAGACGCCAACGATAACAGCCGATTTTAGGCGATGTCAAGGAGGGCGCCATTCGTCTCGTGGCGCATTTCATGCTTTTCGTCCTGATTTGAAGTTGCTCCAATCCGTTTCGACGTTCTCGTAAACCCGTCTGGCGTGGATCATGTAAAAAAAGAAGCGCTCGGATCGAAACAAGTCGGTCACATAGATGTACATCACGGCCTTCAACAGGAACGCAAGCTGGATGATCCACAGATCGAAATGCTGGCTCAAACCAAATCGGTTGGGAAACGTGCGGTTGATGAGCGGATAAAACGGCTGAATTACCACGTAGAAATACAGCACGATGGGAATTATCGGCAGCAGGCCCTTCGTGCCGAGAAGCCGGCTATCGAACCGGCTGATGCAAAGCGCCATAGCGATCCCGCCTGCGACGCCGCTGAGCAAATCAAATGCGAACAGAACATCGGCAGACGCGTTGGGTGAACCGATGCGATCGGACAGCGCCACTAGTATCGCTTCCAAAATCCCGAGGGCCAGGATGACAAACAGTCCCGGCCTTAGCGACACGTTTTCTACCTCGCGATCGGCGACTCTAATTACCGTCGGACGATTAAGCACCAGATAACAAAGAACGAGCATCAACGCGCTGGCGTTATTGAGGAAGGTCGCGGTCACCTGAATCGCCTGCCATTGCCATGACGGAGTCTGCCCCGCAAGAGGTGCGAACCACTGCGAGAACGGCAGCGTGAGATACAAGCAACACCATGAAGCTAACAGCAGTCGCCAGAACCTTCGCAGTTGTTGCAGCGCGAGATGCGCTCTTCGAGTTTCGCCGTCGATGCCGGAAAGATCGCGAACGTCGGCAAAGTAGAAATCATATCCGATCGCCACCAGAATCATCAGTGCCTGAATGAAGCCAAGCTGTCGCGGCAAGCTCTCCCAGTTGCCGCCAAACAAGAGCAAGCCGAATGGCAGCAGAACAACTGGCGCTGTGACCATCAATGCGACGACGATGAACGGATCTCGTCCTGGGGGCGGATGAGTCTCGACCTGCGATCCGAAAGCCAGCCTCGGCGTAGCCGGCGAAGTCGTGTCGCCTGATCTCTCGTGCAATCGCCCCGCGATGTTGCCTGTGAACGCATAGCCCCTCGATCTTTCATTCCTGATCAGGTCGGCGTCATTCAAGGTGCGGCGCAAGCCCCGAACGGCCCCGTGCACGAGGTTTTCGGAAGCCATCGGTGACGGCGAGACGAGTTTCAAAAGGTCTTCAGTAGTGACGAACTCGCCGTTCCTTTCGAGGAGCGCGCGAAGAATGGTCGCCTCAGCCGTGCTGAGAGATATGAGACGGCCGCCAGAAGTCAGTGTCGCGCCATTCTCGTCGATGTGAAATCGAAAGCGGCCGAACTCAAACGAGTCGCGCGGAAGGTCGACAGGTTCTTCAGATTTCGTCTCTTGGGCTGACATCGTGTGACTCAGATGACGTTACTTACCACGAATCTCGACGATTCGCATTGATTATTACCTGAAAAGATTCGCGGGAAACCTTTTCAGGCAGATTGCTGAATCTTTCAATGGACTCCCAGGGCTACACCGGCTTACGGTCAGTTCGCAAAAGGGGGAGCACGGTTTCCGGCAGCGCAAATTGTAAACCGAGACTGTGCGCGAACTGCTATGGAAGAGGTGATCGCGACGGGCCTTGGAACGACGCAAGGAAGGGAAGTCACAGGCAGGGAAAAGTCCGTTGGACTAAAACGATCGGTTGGCTTCTATGGGCTGATGTTCATCTCGTTGGGTTCGATTATCGGATCGGGATGGCTCTTAGGAGCGCTCAACGCCGCGAAAGTTGCGGGGCCGGCGTCGATCCTCTCGTGGTTGCTGGCGGCCGGCATGCTTTCGCTGCTGGCGCTAACTTATGCGGAGCTCGGCGCAACCTATCCTGTAGCCGGAGGGGCCGCCAGGTTCTCGTACTACTCGCATGGTCCAATTGCGGGCTTCACCGCGGGATGGATCGGTTGGTTGCAGGCGGTCTTCATCGCACCCATAGAAGTTCTGGCGGTGATCACGTACGTGAACAGTGTGAGTTGGGTCAACCAACACTTCAACATGATCAATAAAGTCGGCGACAGCGCGGGCTTGCTTAACCGTGAAGGACTAGCGATCGCGATTGTCTTGATGGTCCTTTTCACAACCATGAATCTCGCAGGGGCGAAGTTCTTATCGGACAGAAACGTGGTCGTGGTGATTTGGAAGACCGCCGTACCGGTCCTCGCCATCGCGGTGGTCGCCTATCTGCAATTCAATCCGGCGAACTTTCACGCGGGCGGCGGCTTTATGCCGTTTGGTTTCCATGGGGTCTTTGCCGCACTAACGGGTGGCGTCGTGTTCGCATTACAAGGTTTCGAGCAAGCGGTCCAGCTCGCCGGCGAAGCGCGTAACCCGCGGCGCGATCTTTCAAAAGCGATCATTATGGCGATGGGGATCGGCGCGGTACTGTACTCGCTGCTGCAGGTGGTAATGATCGGCGGACTTGCGCCGGCGAATATCGCCAGTGGCTGGACCAAGCCATTGGGAACCGATCCTTCGGATTATGGCGCGTGGTACACCTTGGCGCTGGCGGTGGGCGCGGGTTGGCTCGCGAAGACTCTGATCATCGATGCGGTGATCTCGCCCGCGGGCACCGGCGTCGTGTACGTAGCTACCACCGCGCGGCTGTCCTATGCGTTGGGCGAAGAACGAGAGATGCCGGCGGCTCTGACAAAAACTAACGGCAGGGGCGTGCCTTGGATCTCGATCCTGGTCGCGTCGATTATCGGATGTATTGCGCTGGGACCGTTCAAGAGCTGGAGTTCACTGGTCACCGTCATCACCGGCGCAACTGCGATGATGTATGCGTTCGCTCCGGTCGCTTTGGCGGCGCTGCAAAAAGTCGATGGCCGACGGCCGCGTCCGTATCGTGTGCCCATGCCGAAGGTGGTCCTGCCAGCCGCGTTCTGTTCTGCCAACTTGATTATCTACTGGGGCGGCTTCGACACCACGTGGAAATTAGTCTGCGCCGTCGCAGGGGGGCTGATCCTGTTCATCCTCGGCGCTTGGCGGAATCAGACTGGCGCTCAACGCGCGATGCGAAACGCGCTGTGGATCGCGCCATGGTTGGGAGGTCAGGTCCTCATTGGGTTCCTGGGACGTTATGGTGAAGGTGCGAAGAATCTGCTGCCGAACTGGATCGACATTGCGGTAGTAATAATCTTCGCGCTAACCATCTTCTATTGGGCAGTGAGCCTCACCATGAGCGGCCCCGACACTCTGGCAGCCATAAGCAGGGACGCGAACCAGCTTGCGGGCGGCGATGCGCCTTAAACCCTGAATGGACGACCGTCGTTCCTCGACAACGGCCAACCATTGCGTGTGCGTGCAACGCGGCAACACGGGCAACGCGTCAAGTATGTCATTGCCCGTGAAAGGCCAGGGCTCATGGCCCAAAGCGGTGCCGATACTCATTCGAGCTAAGGAACGCCTTCACCATTTCCGACTCAATGTAATTGCCGTTGAATGCATTCAACTTGTTCAGCCAGAAATCGTAGCCGACAAAGTTTCCATCGGGCGCGTCGTTTGGATTCCTTCTCAAGTAGCCAAAGTATTCCATTTGCACGAAGCTGCGATTAACTTCTCGCTGTTGGAAAGCCGCGTTCTGCGTGACGTCAAACAACGCGCGCCCACGGGCGGCCGCATCGGCTGCCGTCGTTGCGCCGCCGAATTCGGCGATCGCGGTTGCTCGCTCGCTCGACGTCGGCGTGATGCTCGCATGCAGATAAAGTTTGTCCACGTACTGAGTCGGTGAATCAACTGTGGGATACAAGCCCACAAACTCCGCTCGAGTGACGAAATCCCTCAAGAACGCGTCGCGATTATCAAGCAAAGTCTGCTGCCAATTGCCCTGCAAGACGATGACGCCGTTCGCAATGGCTTGCCGGTCGCGCTCGAATTCGACAAAAGCCGGCATGTTGTTTGTTAACGGACGGTTGAGCGACGCCACATAGCAGCTGCGCACTAAATTCCCGGTCTGCTGAAACTCAATAGAAAGGAAAAACGCCGCTGAGGTATTTATACGCCGGATCTCGATGCATTGCCCGAGGGTTTGACCTGCGGGACGGTGAGCCGGATCGTTACATTCGTCAATGTTATTTTTCCAGAATGCCAGGCCGGATGGGTCGGCTTCGCGGAACAGAAAATCGCGATACTGCTGGCGGACGAAAGCGTCGGTATCATCGTTCGCATTCGGCGCCGGCGCTGCCGAATCGCTAATAGTTACCGTCGCGCTCGCAGGCGAGGCTAAGACTGCGCCCGTTCCGGTCGGGTTAGACAAGTTCACGGTGAAAGCCTCAGGCCCTTCCGTGAAAGAGTCCTGGGTAATTGGAATCGTGAACGTCTTTTGTGTTTGCGCCGCGGCGAACCTCAAGGTGCCCAACGCCAAACCAAAATCACAGCGCGATGCAGCGAGGCCGCTGTTCAGCGTGCTGCAAACGATAGATGCTCCCGTGTCGTCAGTCGCATAGTCCACCGTAACCGGAACCGAAAGGTCGCCCGTGCGATTGACTGTAATCGTGACAAAGCCGACATTCTCGTTCACGTTATAGTTCGACTGGCTGAGACTGATGACTGCCTGGTTGTTTACGACTTGCCCACCTGAAAGTGTGCCGGTACTCGTCAGGAAATTGGTATCACCGCTGTAATCGGCAGTGATCGTATGTGTGCCGGCGGTCAAAGAAGAAACCTGGCACGTGGCTACACCGCTCACATTGAGCGCCTGCCCACCGGCGTTCGCGCAGGTAATCGCGCTGCCGTTGTCCTTGAACTGCACCGTCCCGGTTGGAGTACCAGTGCCTACCGGACCAGTCACTGTCGCCGTAAAGGTGACGCTCTGCGTCGGGCTGGATGGATTCAGCGAAGAGGTAACTGTGGTGGTCGAGGCTGCGCGAGCAATTGAGAAGCTTTGCGGTACATCGACCGCCGCATTGAAATTCGCATCGCCCGCCTGCTTGGCGGTGATGGTGCAAGAGCCCGCGGCCGTCAAATGAACTGTGCTGCCTGTCACAGTGCACTGACCCGACGCATTAAAGCTGACGGCCAGAGTCGACGATGCCGTCGCACTGACTGCGAAGTCCGCATCGCCAAACGTCTTGCCTGCAAGCGCGCCAAACGTGATCGTCTGATTCGCTTTCTGCGCGGTTACAGACTCGGTCACCTGAGCCGCCGCGTTGAAGTTGGTATCACCTGCCTGGTCATACTTCACCGTGCACGTGCCGGTGCCGCTGGTCATAGTGAAAGTTGCTCCAACATTCGTGCAGACGCCGGCACTGCTGTACGCGACAGCCAAGCCCGACGAAGACGTGGCTGCTACGGTAAAGCTTGAATTGTAAGTCGCGTTCGCCGGTGCATGCGTATTGACTGTGATCGTTTGATTGCCTTTGCTAATGGTAATCGGGGTGCTGACCGTTTGATTGTCAACGGTCGCTGAGGCGCTGCCGTTGCCGGCAGACGTGGATGTAAAAGTGGAGGTGGCCTGGCCTGAGCTGAGCGTGCCCGCCGGCGGCGTCATAGTTCCCAGCGTACCTCCGAAGCTAATCGGAGTGTTTGGGACGAAGATGGTGATCGACGGCACTGCGGCGTCGGAGTTGTGAGTCATGTCGGTCGTGATCGTGGACGTGCCGCCTAATCCGATCGTGCCTGGCGATGCGCTGATGCCAAGTATCAGCCAGGGATTGAAGTCCACTGTTCCGAGGACGCCGTCGCAGCCGGTATTGCCCGGACCTGCATTGCAACCCCACCAGTTATTTTCAGCGGTGACTGTCCCGTCGACATTGTTCAGGCCGGCAACGCTGTTGCCCACGATCCGATTGAAACTGAGAGTGGCCAGGCCCTGGCTTTGCACCAACGCACCGGTGCCGCCGTTCGTAATCGTATTGCTCGTCAATTTCACCGGCTGATTGCCCGTAAAGTTCGACCCGGCTATCCATTGAAAACCAATGTTCGCGCCCGTGACTGTGTTGTTTGAATAAGTCACCGTCGTCGTCGCTGACGAGTGCGAGGTCACGCGGAATCCGCGTTGCAGGTTGGTGGCTGCGTTGTTTCCCGCAGCCTGGTTGATGAATTGATTGCCACTGACCGTGATGTTGCTGCTGTGCCCGTGCGCGTTTTCCCAGATGCCCAGGATAACCTGCGGATTGGTAGCATCCTGCGCATTTAGCACCCGAATAATGTTGTTCGTAATCTGCAAACCATCATAGACATTGCCGCCGCTCGTGTTGCTTTGCATGCCGACGTCGGTAGCGAAATTACTGCCGTTGCTGATGCCGTCGCCCTGGATCTCGATCGTGTTGCCATTGATGACGATGTTCGTACCGAACGAGTAGTGAATGCCGATATTCTGGTTGACATCTGCCGGGGCCACCGTCGCATTCAGGTCGCGAGCGATGCGAATGTGGTTGTTGGTAATATGGGTATTGTTGAAGGCGTCGCTCCCTCCGGCACCCGAAAACATTCCAATACTAAGATCGAAATCAAAGATGTTGAGTTTCGATATCGTCCAGTTTTGATTGTCGCCACCATCGAAAACAAACACGCTTTCGAGATTAACGCCAGCCAAATCTCCCGGTCCCTGAATCGTCGCATCTCCCAGATTATTCGCGGTCAACGTCACGTTGTTCAGATTGGCTGGGACCAGAATTTCGTAATCGTCGCCGGTTGAAGCTACGCCGTCGCTTCCCAGCGCCCAACTGGCCGCCGCATTTGCCTCAGTCCAGTTGAACGTGCCGTTGAGTGTGATGGTCTGCCCGGGAAGGGCTGCCTGGATCGCATTATTGATGCGCGTGTAGTCATTGTCTGCGCCGCTTGGTGTGATCGCCGGTGTCACCGTGACGGGGGCGGGAATCACCGTGATTGGCACGTTGAGGTTTTGATTATCAACGGTCACCGTGACGACGGAAGAGTTATTGTTCGTCGAAGTAAAGGTTGAACTGGCGGCGCCGGCAGACACAGTCCCGCTGGGCGGGGTCATTGTGCCGTTGGTCGCGCTGAAACTAATCGGCAAGTCCGGGAGAGCGCTTCCGGGAACGGCCCCGTCCGAATTTTTGGTCATGTCGGCCGCGACGTTCGACGTGCTACCGGCATTAATAGAATTGGGCGTAGCCGAGGCTGCCACCACAAACCACGGATTGAAGTCTGCCGCGGTGCCGCTGACTGCGCCGCAGCCGGCATTGCCTGGACCGGCGTTGCATCCCCACCAGTTATTCTCGAAATTCACCGGCTCATTCTGCGCGTTACTAATCGCAGTCGTGGTGGCGACGATCCGGTTGAAGTGCGCCGTCATTTGCGGCACGAAAGCATCTGCCCCGGTTTCGTCGATCAACTGCAGACCTATGCCTGCGCCCGTGATCGTGTTGCCAGTGAGCGTCCCGCTTGAGTTGCCGCCGTTGCCGTTGAATGAGACGGCAATGACGCCGACGTTCATCGGCCCAGAGAATGTGTTGCCGGTTACGGTCGCGTTGCCTTGGTCGAGAAAGATGCCGTTGAAGCGATTACCCACCATCGTGTTCCCGCTGATGGTGGTGTTCGGATCGTTGTTGTAGACCCCCGTGTCATTAGTCGAAATCGTATTGTTATTAATCTGAATGACGCCGCTCGTGGAAAAGATGAGCACCCCCGTGCCAAACGATTGCGTCACCGGATCGGGACCGCACGAGGTGTTGCTGCATTGGTTGCCGGTAATGGTGTTGCCGCTGATGGTCGCCGCGGCGGAACGGGAAATCTGAATAGCATTCTCAGCAGTGTTCTCGAGACCCAGGCCGGTGATGACGTTGTTCGTGATCGTTCCTGAAGATCCTGTGCCGTCAACGATGACCGCGCTCTTCTGATATCCAGTAATGGTGGAGTTATTCACCGTGACGGTAGCCGTTTGTCCCAGCGCCTGAGACCCTGCGCGAATGGCAATGCCATCCTGACAACCAGCCAGCGCCGGATTTTGCAACCGAATGTCGGTGACGGCGGCGTCATGGAGATTGAGAATCGCACCGCCCGCGACATAGACGCCATAGAAGATTTGCGCAGAGCATCCTGCAAAGATCCGCGGCCCCGCGATGGTGATGCCGGACACCTCAACATTGGCAGCGGTATCGATTTGCAGGAGGATGAGATTGCCACCGATGCCGGACACAAGTGACGCCGGCGTGGTAAGCATCGTCGTGGCTTTGTCCGCACCCACGATAGTCAAGCTCTTGCTGATCGTCACCTGTTCGGGATAGCTGCCGGCCGCTATATTGATCGTGTCACCACTGCTTGCCGCATTGACCGCCCCCTGGATCGTCGCAGAGCATCCGCCCGTGCCGCCCGGGTTCACACAAAACGAAGCAACTGGTGCGTTTACAAAGAGCACGCCGGTTCGCAATGACGCCGGCACGCCACCTGGTCGCTTCTTCGGAACCTGCTCGCTGGTCTGGGAAGCCACGCCAGCTGGCGCTCGAAGACCCGACGCCGAAACAACAAACACGGCGACGGCTACAGAAGTACAGATCAACAGTGTGATTAATAGTGCGCGCATAAAGAAGGAACCCCTGGCGATTGGACGAGATTGCGATGACATGTGAAGACACCTCTGAATGAGTTCGTCGCAGAGATCGTCACCACGAATAGGAAGACCACGGCGAACTGGGAAGGTTTGAGCATTCAACGGGCAGGTACGTGGGCGCCGTTAAGGCTCGGGAACTCCCAGGGTACTTCTATTGCACAGGTCACGTCGGGAGCGAGCGCGAGCCTGAAATCACATTGCTCTCACTTTATCCAGCATACAAAAGCCGGGAGCATAGTCTGTGCGCTCCGTCACTTATAAACAGAAGCAAGTAAAGAAGGAGGAATTAAACAGCAAGATCAGCGTGTAATAGGTCAATATGATTGCACCATCGGTCGTGACTGCGGCCACGCGCATCCTGCGCATTATTGACAGGCGCAGCGGGCGCGCCACTTGCTACCGCTCCGTGGCACCCCGGGACGCCAATTAGATTGTTGTCCACTATTCGTGGAAATGCTTTGTTTACCATTGTCAGACAGGGAGGCCATCTCGATCGGCTACCAGACGTGCTGCGTTACACAATCCACCAACGCCTTTGCTTACATTACTCAGGTCGCAAGAACCTTATCAACCGGAAAAGGACACGTTTCCCATACAAATTGATTGCATCTACTAAACAAAACACTGGATCGTGTTAACAACCGAAGGCGGGTAGAGCTGCGAGGAGGCGCGCATACGCTCTGGAGGGTTCATGGATCGGAACTTCGACTTATCGACCAAACGAGGAATAACCATGCAGCAGGCTTTGCAGCAAAAATTATCGAATCTCACAATAATTCTAGTGGCCTGCACAATTAAACTGGCCATTGAAGCCAAAACGAAAGTTACACCTACGTCTTGACAGACTTCACATGAACGTAGGTATGCCACGGCTTTGCCTTAACAATCGCGTCTGCCTCATAAATGCGCCGTCTGCCCCAAAAATCAAAATGACTTATTCGAGAGAGCCTTTATCCCGTTCGCGCTCTAACCTTCCGGCTTCATAAGCACCATAGAGCCGAGAGCGACGATAACCTGCGCCCGTCTCGTACAGTCTATACAGCGCCGTGAGCGATTCCACGGTCAAGCCTGTTTCTCTGTGCCAGATGTTTATCTGAGACTCGGCGGACATCTCAATTAGCGTTTCCAAAACCGCGTCACTTACGCGGTCAGGCGTATGGCCGTGATCCACAAGGTCAACGGTCAGTTGGGCCGCGTTCTCATGCTTCGTGTTACCATTATCAGGCATGGTCGATTCCTTCCTTTAAGCAGCTAGGATTCGGCTGTGTAGGGCTGGTTTCCGTTCGCGCGGAAGTCAGCCCGCTCCTCTTGCGTGATACGCATCGTATCACGACCGGAGTGTGATACGCAATGTATCAATGTAACCATGGTAGAATTCGGGGCATGAAGGGAACTAAGCTTCGAGAGCGGCGGATGGCGTTGGGATTAACTCAGCAAGGTTTAGCGGACAAACTTGAAGTAAGCCGAAACACAGTTGCGCGCTGGGAGCGCGACGAGATGGCGATCCCCGGCTTTCTACAGTTGGCGCTCAAATCGATTGAAAGCGATGCCGCTAAGGGCGCGGCAAACAACAGCCAAGCGAAAGGGAAGAGGTAAGTGCGCCACGGCGCGATCCCTTACATCCCCTTCAAATCGAATTCGCAGGTTCAAACGAACTACGGCCCGAAGTCGCAACTGTGGACGCGCATGTTGCACTTCTACAATTTCCATCGTGAAGAATTCCTTACGCACTATCACAAGCGGTCAAACGTCGAGACCACGTCCTCGATGATCAAAGCCAAGTTCGGCCAGCGGTTGCGGAGTAAGAGCCTAACCGCGCAGATCAACGAAGCACTCTGCAAGGTGCTTTGTCACAACATCTGTGTCGTGATTCAATCGGTTCACGAGTTGGGAATCGAACCGACATTCTTAGCGGAGGCAGCCTGAATAATGTCAACAGGGGTGCAGACTTGCGGCAAGTGCGGTGTGGCTGAGGGTAAATTGCATGAACTTGGCTGTGGTCTGGAACGATGCCGACAGTGCGGAGGCCAGTTCATACTCTGCGAATGTGCGACTCAGTATTTCAATCCGACTGGGGAACAGGAAAAGGAATGGCTTGCTCGCGTCGAGATGCTTGGAGGCCGAGTGCCGTATATAGACTGGCCGCTCGTCTGCGCCCGATGCGGAATGCTGTGGCCGGACTTGTTTCGGGTCCCAGATGAGGAATGGGCACACTACATTGAGATCGAACACCGTCACGATATTGTTTGCATAGACTGTTATGGTTTTATCAAGTCGTTGATCGACGGCGGAAGCATCTGGCGAGAACGTCGTTGACATCAAGACCCGAATGCCGCCCGTCGCCAGTGAAGAAGTTAAGGCGACTGCTGACCACTTGATTGACATTGCGGACGCCAGAGAGATCGCGGTTTTGCTGGCATTCTTACTTCACGATACTGAGGGCATTCCATTACTAAACGGCGCGCGCCCGATACGCCTCAGGTACGCAGATTCTCAATAACGCAGTGGCAGAACTTAATCGTCTGACCGGATCCTTCAAATTAGGCGAGCCGAGCGACTTTTGAGGCAGGAACCGCGTTTGCCTCATAATTCAACCGGAATCCCTGTTTATGAGGCAAAGCCCCATGCACCCCCGCAACCCCGCAACAACAGCAACAACATAATATGTATTATCAGACGCACTCAGAGTCTGCTGAGAAGCGGGGTCCGGGGTCGTTATTGAGTCGTTCGGGCTGGCTCAACAGTCGCCTGCCCGTTCGGGGTTGAGCATTTCCGCGCGACCGGCCGCTTAATCGTCGTTAGGCGTTGTTTAGCCTCCGCGCTTTGCCTGCGTGAACGGCATGGGCGCTCGCCCCCTGTGAATCAGGATTTATGCGAACAGTTTGCCGTTCCTTCGGTTGACTATCTCGCCGCGCGTCTCCTACAGTGCATGCAACACAGCGAGGACAACTTAATAGCGAATGGCGATCAAGATTGAGAATCAGTATGAGGGGAAACTGCCTCGGAACACTTTAGCGAACATCGAGAGCGCGCTGGCCAGCGTGCCCCGCGAACACCTGCGTGGTGTCGAACGCGTGCGGGTGGTGGATGTGATCACCGAACCGCGCGCGCGCATGGCGGCAAA
>DATLVM010000285.1:0-16910 GCA_035577445.1 Pyrinomonadaceae bacterium | reverse complement strand
GCCATCTACCGTTGGAGCAAGAGCATCGATATCGTTTCTTACGAAGGTCCGACGGCGAACACGAACCCGACGTACCCGCTCGACGTGCGACAAGAGCGCGGCCCGTCGGATTTCGACGTGCGGCACAACTTTGTCGCGTCGGGACTTTGGGAGTTGCCAATTTTCCGAAATCGACACGACACCGCCGGCGCGCTGCTGGGGGGTTGGGAGCTTAGTGGCATTCTGACTGCGCACACCGGATTCCCATGGACGCCGGTGGTGGGCCAATGCATCAGCACTCGCGGCCCAGGTCTTTGTCCCGTGCGCCCGGTCGCTTATTTTGGCGGCGCGGGCACTGACTCTTCGAACGATGCCTTTATTACCGGCAGTAATTTTCCGGGAGGCGGCTCGGCCTTCTTCAACACAACCGCACCGGTAGGATTTCAATTGCCGGGCATCGGCCGGAACTCGTTTCGCGGTCCCGGGTATTTCGATGTTGATATGACCCTCGCCAAGAAATTTGGTCTGGAGCGATTTCTGGGAGAAGGCAAGTACTTTGAAGTGAAGGCGAACTTCTTCAACATCTTCAATTTGCTGAATCTGCAACCTTTCAATTTCAACACTCCGAGCACGCAGGTGCAGAATGCACTGTTCGGCCGCGCCGAACGCGGGCTGGCCGGCCGCGTGATCGAGTTGCAAGGCCGGATTCAGTTTTAGAGTGCGATACAGAACCGCGAGCGGTAGCGAGCGGGTTAAAGTAGGTGTCAGTACCCGGAGCGGTAGCGACGGGATCGAGTGGTTGCTTGGAGCTTGGATGATCCCGCTCGCTACCGCTCGCGGTTCTGCACCTGATCGTTCGCGGTTCCGTAACTCAACCTTGCTTCTCGGGGTACTTCTTGAATATTTGGCTTGTGAACTTCCAGCGATCAATCTCTTTTTTTATTGCCGCGTTCTTTGCGCTAGCTCTTCTTTTCATTCCCACAAGTCAGTCGGCTTCAACACAACACCGAGACGTTGAAAGAGAGATCAACGTGCTCATTGCGCGGATGACTCTCGAAGAAAAACTGGGCCAGCTGCAACAGCTCGACGGCGAAGCCAACGGAAATTATCGTCCCGAACATCTCGAGTTGGTTCGCAAAGGACTTCTGGGTTCGACCCTGAATGTGCGGGGCGCCGCGCGCACGAACGAACTTCAGCGCGCCGCGATCGAACAATCGCGTTTGCAGATTCCCGTGCTCTTCGGATTCGACGTGATTCACGGCTATCGCACGATCTTTCCGGCGCCGCTGGGCGAAGCCAGCAGTTGGGATCCATCCATCGCCGAAACGTCGGCCGGCATTGCGGCGGCAGAAGCGCGCGCGGCCGGCGTGCATTGGACGTTTGCCCCGATGTTGGACATCGCCCGCGACGCGCGCTGGGGCAGGATCATCGAAGGCGCGGGTGAAGATCCGTATCTTGGATCGGCTTTCGCACGTGCCCGCGTGCGCGGATTCCAGGGGCGTGACTACAGCGCCTCGGACAAAGTGCTCGCTTGCGCCAAGCATTGGGTGGCGTATGGCGCGGCTGAGGCTGGGCGCGACTACAACACGACGGACATGTCGGAAGGCACTCTGCGGCAGATTTATTTTCCGCCATTCAAAGCCGCCGTTGACGAAGGCGTCGGGACGTTCATGAGCGCCTTCAACGATCTCAATGGCGTACCGGCCTCGGCAAATCCTTTCACGCTCACCAAGGTTCTGCGCGGTGAATGGAAGTTCGATGGCTTTGTCGTGAGCGACTACACCGCGGTGCAGGAACTGATTCAGCACGGGCTCGCGGCTGATGAAGCTGGTGCGGCGCAGTTGGCGCTGAATGCGGGCGTCGACATGGAAATGGTCAGCCGCCTCTACAACAAGCATGGCGCGGAACTCTTGCGCAGCGGTCAACTTTCGCAGGCAAAAATCGATGAAGCGGTGCGACGAATTTTGCGGATCAAGTTTCGGCTCGGCTTATTCGATCATCCTTACGTGGACGAATCGCGCGAGCGCTCGGTGATTTTGAGTGCGGCGAACTTAGCGGCTGCGCGCGAGATCGCCGCGCGCTCGATGGTCCTCCTGAAGAACGAACGCGAGACTCTGCCGTTGAGCAAGAATGTGAAATCGATCGCGTTGATTGGGCCGCTGGCCGACGATCAATTGGACATGCTCGGCTCATGGAACGGAGATGGACAGGCGGCTGATGCAGTGACGCTATTAGCCGGAATCAGAGCGAAAGTCCCCGCGGCAAAAATCAATTACGCCAAAGGCTGCGATATCGACAACGATTCGACTGATGGTTTTGCCGAAGCTGTGCGTGCCGCTCGTGAATCCGACGTCGTGATTGTCGCGGTGGGCGAATCTGCTGCGATGAGCGGCGAAGCATCGTCGCGGGCTACGCTGGATCTGCCAGGCCGCCAGTTGGATCTTTTGAAAACTTTGCATGCTACCGGCAAGCCCGTCGTCGTTGTGTTGATGAACGGACGGCCGCTGACGATCAATTGGCTCGCGGAGAACTCGCCGGCGATCCTCGAAACCTGGTTCGCAGGCACGCAAGCGGGCAATGCGATGGCTGACGTTTTGTTCGGCGACGTTAATCCCGGTGGCAAGCTGCCGGTGACGTTTCCGCGCGCAGTTGGTCAGGAACCGCTCTACTACAATCACCTGAACACCGGGCGCCCACCCGATGCGAACAACAAATACACTTCGAAGTATCTCGATGTGAGTTGGACGCCGCTGTATCCGTTCGGTTATGGATTGAGCTATACGCAATTTCGTTTGCAGAATTTGCAGCTCAGCGCAGAGAGCATTCGACCGGACGGCCGCGTCACGGTCAGTGTCGAAGTGGAAAATACCGGCCAGCGTGCGGGTGACGAAGTCGTGCAGCTTTACATTCGAGACGTCGTAGCCAGCGTCACGCGCCCGGTCAGAGAATTGAAAGGCTTTCAACGCGTGACACTGCGCCCGGGAGAAAAACGCCGGGTTGAATTTATCCTGACACCTGAGCTGCTCGGCTTCTATAATCGCGACGTGCGCTTCGTCGTCGAGCCCGGTGAGTTTAGAGTGATGGTGGGTACAAGTTCGGCTGACCAGAACGAACTGACGACAAGTCTGCAAGTTGTGAAGTAAGTGGCACGCGCATCTTGCGTGTGGTTCACGGGCGAGACGCCCGTGCTACCTAAAGTAACTCACACTCGATTCCATGTACCGATTAGGCACTGGCGTGCGGCAGCTCTTTCGGCGGGCAGCCGTTCTTTTTCTCCTCACGTTCGTTCTAGTTCTTGATACTCATCCGATCTCTGCGTTCGAGCCCCCGTCGCAATCACCGCGCACTTTTTCCGCGCGCGATCGATCATTCCTCGAAGACCTCGAACGTCGGAGCTTTCAATATTTCTGGGAACATGCCGGGGCGTCCACGGGCTTAGTGCTTGATCGAACACGCACCGACGGCGCCCCGGCCGATGAAGATCACCGCACGGTGGCGAGCATCGCCGCCACCGGTTTCGGTCTAACCGCAATCTGCATTGGCGCTGAACGTGGGTGGGTGAAGCGCGACGCTGCGCGCGAGCGCGTGCGCACAACGCTGCGCTTCTTTGCCGATCATGCATTGCAGGAGCATGGTTGGTTTTATCACTGGATGGACGTAAACACCGGCGCACGAATGTGGAAAAGCGAGGTGTCGTCGATCGACACCGCGCTGCTGCTCGCCGGCGCGTTGACCGCGCGACAGTATTTTCATGACGACGCAGAAATTGTTCGATTGGCGACCGTGATATATGAACGAATAGATTTTCCGTGGATGCTGAACGGCCATCCGACGCTGCTGTCGATGGGCTGGCGGCCTGAGAGCAATTTCATCAAAGCCCGTTGGGATGATTACAGCGAACATCCAATTCTATATTTGTTGGCGATCGGATCACCGACGCATCCCATAACAACCGAAGCGTGGTATGCGTGGAAGCGGAACTGGAATTACTACAAAGGGTACAAGTATCTTGGCGCGACACCGCTTTTCACTTATCAATATTCACATGCCTGGGTTGACTTTCGGGGACGTCGCGAAGCAAGCGGCGAACACATCGACTATTTTGCAAATTCAGTGACGGCGACGTTGGCGCATCGCCAATTCTGCCTCGATCTCGCAAAAGAATTTCCGAGCTATGGACCAAACGTTTGGGGCATTAGCGCATCCGACAGCGTCAAAGGTTATGTTGCGTGGGGCGGGCCGCCGCGCGATCCCGCAATCGACGGAACCGTAGTACCCTACGCGGCTGCGGGTTCGTCCATGTTCGTGCCGACCTTGGCCGTCGCCGCACTGAAAACCATGCGCGCGAAGTATCCGCAGGTTTACGGGAAGTACGGATTTGCGGATGCTTTTAACCCAAACACTGGATGGATCGATCGCGACGTAATTGGGATCGATCTCGGCATTACTATATTGGGAGTAGAGAATGCGAGAAGCGAGTTTGTCTGGCGTTGGTTCATGAAGAATCCAGAAATCAACAACGCGCTCAAACTTGTCGAGTTGAAAAAGACTCGTGTGCGCGAGCGGACTCAACAAACACCTTTACGGAAGGCTGCGTGATCGGAAAAAAGTTTCCTCTGTATGGCTACGTCGGTTTCGCCGGCATGATTGCGGCTGAAGCACTGCTCTTCAGCGGCAATCAATTTGTCGGTCACTGGATGACGCCGATCGTCTGGACGGGCTACATACTCTTCGGTGACGCGCTGGTTTACAGATTCGACGGGCGATCGCTTTTGATGAACGATCGCCTCGAGTTTCTAGCCGTTGCGATTATTTCTATCGGCAGTTGGTGGCTGTTTGAGTTTTACAACGCGCCGCGCTTCTGGAATTCGAACCTCGAACTCTGGTGGCATTATCACAACCTGGAGCCGAACATCTGGGTGCGCGCAGTGGGTTACGATTGGGCCTTCGCGACGATCACGCCGGCACTGCTTGAGACGGCGCAGCTGTTTCAGGCGACCATATTCAAGCAGGATCGTGTCAGAAGCCCGACCGTAAGGGAGGGCAACCTGCATGAGCGGCCCTCCCATACGGTCGGGCTTCTGACACAGATGGTTCTGATCGCGATCGGCGCGGTTGGGGTCATCATCCCAATGCTGTATCCAAGTGAATGGTTCGCCCCGATCGTTTGGCTGTCATTTATTCTTCTGATCGATCCGATCAACGCTCTGCTCGGTTCGCCGTCAATCACGAACGATCTCGCGCGCGGCAAATGGAATCGCCTGCTCGCACTTTTGGCGAGCGGCTTCGTGTGCGGCTTCCTTTGGGAGTTTTGGAATTACTGGGCGCTGTCGAAGTGGACCTACACAGTGCCTTACTTTGGCAACATCAAGATTTTCGAGATGCCTGTACTCGGTTTTCTGGGCTTCCCGCCGTTTGCGGTAGAGTGTTGGGCGATCTATATCTTGGCGCGATCGCTGCTACAACCGAGCGGTCGCCAGGTATCAACGAACGAGATCTTCGTATCTGCGGCATGACGGAGAACCATCAGTGCAAGTAAAGACTTGGATCAAGCGTCTGGGGTTTTGGGGCTTCCTGTTCTTTTTGGTTAAGGGGCTACTGTGGCTGGCGATACCAGCTTTGATTGCGCTTTGGGCCACTGAATGAAAGTCAACGAGATGAAACGATTCGTCTTCGTGGTAATCATCGGCCTGCTTTCGTATTCCACCACGACGAAGGCACAAGAGAACAAACGTCCGCGGGCGCGTGAAGCGGGCGTGATTATTGGTGTGCTCCCGACCGGCCCGCTGAGCGGGATTACGGATGTTGCTGGAGTTGCCATTGGTCACACCACGATCGTCAAAGGCGACAACATTCGCACCGGCGTTACGGCGATCCTGCCGCACGGCGGGAATCTGTTTCGCGAGAAAGTCCCGGGCGCAGTTTTCATCGGTAATGCGTTCGGCAAGCTCGCCGGATCGACGCAGGTGAATGAGCTTGGCGAGATCGAAACTCCCATCATGCTCACTTCGACACTGAATGTGCCGCGCGTCGCGGACGCGACGATTGATTACCTGCTGGCGATGCCTGGAAATGAAGACGTCCAGTCGATCAATCCTCTGGTTGGCGAAACCAATGACGGTTTCTTGAATGATATTCGCGGCCGTTATGTTGGTCGAGACGAAGTTTTTGCGGCGATCAAGAATGCGCGCGGCGGAGCGGTTGAAGAGGGCGCCGTCGGCGCCGGGACGGGCACTGTCGCATTCGGTTGGAAAGGCGGCATCGGAACTTCGTCGCGCAGACTGCCGCAGAACCTCGGTGGCTACACCGTCGGGGTGCTGGTTCAATCTAACTTCGGCGGGATTCTGACTATCAATGGTGCTCCGGTCGGACGCGAACTCGGCAAGTATTATTTGAAGGAACAGCTAAGTTCGACAAACTTAAGTTTGTCGGACAAATCAGCCGACGGATCGATCATCATTGTGATTGCCACTGACGCGCCAATCGATCATCGTAATCTTCAGAGACTCGCCGCCCGATCGATGATGGGGCTGGCGCGAACCGGATCGGCTGGATCGAATGGCAGCGGCGATTACGCGATTGCGTTTTCAACTGCGCCGGAGCTTCGCATCCGAAATCTACCCAACGAGCGGACGAAGCCCAGCGCTGCGCTACTCTCGAACGAAGCGATGTCGCCGCTCTTTCTCGCGGTAATCGAAGCCACCGAAGAAGCAATCTACAACTCACTGTTCCGCGCGACGACGACGACCGGCCGCGGTCACACAGTCGAAGCCCTGCCCATCGATCGAACGCTTGAAGTCTTGCGAAAGTATGGGGCGTTGCAGAACCGCGAGCGGTAGCGAGCGGGTTAATGTAGCTCAGTTGCAGCTAGCAGAGGAAAATTCCAAAAGACAGGGTCACTTGACCCTGCTCGCTACCGCTCGCGGTTCTGTAACTATTGCTTACGGTTCCTAATAGCGTTGACACTCGATCGACTACTCACTAGAATACGCGCCACTCAAACCAGTTGGAGGCAGAATGACTCTCAAGATCAAAATTAACCGGAAGAGTGTCGAATCGATGACGCGCCAGATTACCGATCAGCTCGGCAGTCTAATCCATAACGGCGCGCTCGCCGTCGGCAGCATGTTGCCGAGCGAACGCACACTGGCGAATTCGCTAGGCGTCGCTCGTAACGTGGTCCGCGGAAGTTATGAGTACCTGGAGAAGGCCGGCGTGATTCAGCGCGAAGGCCGAAAGGGCCGGCGCGTGCGCTCAAAGACCTCGCGAAAAACCACGGGCGCAAAGTCGGCGAAGAAGGCTGCGAAGAAGCGCTAGTACTACGCAGTTGTCGTTTAGATCAACCGACGCGCGGCGATGCTTGCTCACCTAACGCAACGATTTCTCTTTTGATCGCCGCGCGCTCGGCTAGCAGACGAACGAACCTCCGGCGCCTCAGGACGAACAAAGCCAGGGCCGCGAAACTCCCGTAAAAACGGTCGATTTCCTCAAAGAATCGCACGGCCGCGTAGCCGCAAAGTGGCAACGCGGCGAGTGAGATCGCGACGGCCAACCATCCGCTGAACACCCACGCGAACAGCGCCGCCGTTAACCATGTCAACGGAAACAGAAGCATCGCGGAAATGATCTTGAAGGTCGATAACACATCATGTTCGCGGCCGAGTCGGCGCGAAAGATAACCTGCCAGTCGATACGCCGGATAGTGAAACACCATGCCCACTGCCGCGAATGGAGCGAGCACCAGACACGTGAACACCTGCGCCAGCAGCTGCAGGATCGTGTGACCAGCGGTGGGAGGCAGCGAAAGGTCTGACGGATCGAGGCGGGCTTGCTTCAGCTCTTCTTCGAACCGAGCGATGCGCACTTCGATGTCGTCGAGCCGGCGCGGTTCGTGTTGACGATAAAACGAGTAACCTTCAAGAAACCTCTGGCGTAGCTGAAGCGAGCGAGCTAATCGCTGCTCTTCATCGGGTTCGTCGACTTCTGCGGCCGAGAAAATCTTTTCTGCCCGATCAATCAAACCGAGCGCCTCTTCCTGTTCGGCGTGCAGCATTACTTCGCGCATCGCTTCTTCAACTTTGTTCGAAAGCTCGCGCACGGCCGCGCGCGGCGGCGTTCCGTCGGGATCGAGATCGATCCGAGGAACATCAATGGCTTCAGCGAAGTGCAGGAGCGCGGAGCTGCGAAAGGTCGTCTTGTCCGTGTAGTACAAACCGGCTGGGACAATCTTCACATTGAGAGTTCCGGTCGAAGCTGTCGCCAGTGCGATCCGCGCAGCGCCGGTTTTCAGAGGCTTCAATCGCGGCTCGTTGTGCGAGACGCCTTCGGGACAGATGCCGATCGCGATGCCGCGGCCGAGAAGTTCGCGCGCGGCGGCAAAAGTCTCAACGTTGCGCGAAACGTCTTCACCTTCATCCTGTCGTCGATACGCGGGAAGTGAATCGAGCGCGCGCACGATGTAGCCGATGACAGGCGTGCGAAACAGCGGCGTCTTGGCAAGGAACGCCAGGCGCCGCGGTGCGAGACAAAGCAGAAATGCGGGATCGACTAATGCGTTCGGATGGTTGAGAACAAAAATGACCGCGTCTTCCGGGGGCACGTGGTCGCGACCGGTTACTTCGATGCGACGAAAGTAAACTCGCAAAGTGAGGCGAAGGATGGCGGTGATGACGCGGCGAATCATGTATCAGAAGCCCGATCGTCAGGGAGGGCGCAAGGCTGCGGCTAGGCCGCTCGATGTGCGGAAGGCCTCCGGCCTTCCGACATGAAGCGCGGAACGTTGGGCTCCGCCCAGTTGCCGGGCGCAGCCCGAACGGAATCTAAGGTACAGGCCGGAAGCGCGTAGCGCTTCCGCACATCAGACGGCAGAGCCGCCACTCTGGCCTTACGCATCTGGCGTCCACTCCATCTGAAAATGGGTGCCTGTTTCGCTGGTGCGCACAAACCCGAGCCGGTCGAACAGACTCGCTGCGCGACTGAATCGAATTACCTGCAGGCGCAGCGGTTTCTTCTCGCGCTTGGCCTTTTCCTGTAGCTTCTGAATAACTTCAGTTCCCAATCCACGTTCCCGATATTCAGGCAGCAGGCCCAGGTCGATACATCGAATCTCATGCGGGCGTGACTCGATCATCATACGACCGATTGGTTTGTCTTCCAGCAGGATCAATTCATCAGCAGCGTCTCGATAGTCGCTCTCATAGAAATTTTGCTGCGCTGCGTATTGCATGTCGAGGAACTCGCTGATTCGTTGCTCGTCCCAACCAAGCCCGCGCAGATCGTCGCCGCGGCTGCTTTTGTAGAGTTCAACAAGAAAGCTCTGATCTTCCGGCTTCACTGGGCGAGTGATGATCGATTCGGGGGATGGCGTGTCAATCATTAAGATAATTCTAATCGAACGGCGCCAACTTGGATACGGTTAGTTTGTTCGGTACAGAACCGCGAGCGGTAGCGAGCGGGATAAAGTAGTTCGTTCAGATGAAGTCGTGATTCGATCCGGTCGCTTCCGGTTCTGACACAAACCACATTGTCCCGCTCGCTACGGCTCGCGGTTCTGTAACTGCGCGTGCGATAATGCGCCCAGCTTTCCCGCACAACTAACAGTTCTTACGAGGTAGGTTCATGAAACGATTCTTGGCAGTCTCGATTATTTCTCTGTTTGCGGTCGTGTCGTTTGCGTTTGCGCAGGAGCGCCGCTTTACGATCGACGACCTTCTGAAAGTGCGCCGCGTCGGCGATCCCCAGGTCTCGCCAAAGGGCGATCTGGTCGCCTTCACAATCACCGATGTGGACAAAGCCGCTAACAAAAGCACGACGCAAATTTATCTCGTGCCGGTCGGCGGCGGTGAAGTGCGTCAATTGACTAACGACGAGCATTCGTCAACCACACCGCGCTGGTCGCCTGACGGCGAGAAGCTCGCGTTCGTCTCTGCGCGCGATGGCGACGACGAGATTTGGACGATTGATGTCTCGAGCGGTGCGTTAAAGAAAATCTCCTCGATTTCGACCGGCGCAGGCGATCCGGTCTGGTCGCCGGACGGAAGCTGGATCGCGTTCGTCTCGGACATTTATCCGGAATGCAAAGATGACGCCTGTAACAAGCGCATGTCAGATCAGCGCGCGCAAAGCAAACTGAAAGTGCATGTGGCCGATCGGCTTCTCTATCGTCACTGGAAGACGTGGAAAGACGGCACGCGCACGCACGTCTTCGTCGTTTCTTCGGCGGGCGGGGAAGCGAAGGACCTGACGCCGGGCGATTACGATGCGCCGCCGTTCAGTCTTGGCGGACCGACCGATTACGCGTTTTCTCCTGACTCAAAAGAGCTCGCGTTCACGAGCAATCACGACAAAGTCGAAGCGACTTCTACCAACGCCGATGTTTGGATCGTGTCGGTGCGAGGCGGCTCGCCGCGGAACCTTACCGCCGCGAATCACGGTTACGATGGTTCGCCGCAGTTTTCTGCCGACGGTCGCTACCTGGCTTATCGATCGCAAATCACGGCCGGATACGAAAGCGATCGGTTCCGGCTGATGCTTTATGATCGAAAGACCAGCCGCGCGCAATCGATTAGCGAGAGCCTTGATTCAAATGTCGATGAGTTCACCTTTGCTCCCGACAACCAGACGATTTATCTCACGGCGGAAGAACGCGGGCGGTCGCCGATCTACTCGCTATCTGTAAATGGCGGACCGGTGAAGAAAGTCATCGGTGGCGATGGCTCGCATGGCGATGTTCACGTCACGCGTGATGGCCGCACTTTTGTTTTTTCGCTCAGCATGATGTCCAAGCCGGCGGAGATCTATCGCGCAAACATCGACGGCAGCGGCGTCACCGCTTTGACGACGACGAACGATACGCTTCTCGCGCCCTTTAAACTGAATGCTGCCGAGGAAGTCACCTGGACCGGCGGCCTGGGCGCGAAAGTCATGGGCTGGATCGTCAAGCCCGCGAACTTCAATCCGCGCAAGAAATATCCGCTCGTAGTTTTGATTCATGGTGGACCGCAGGGCGCCTGGGGCGACAACTGGGGCTATCGCTGGAATCCGCAAATGTATGCCGGTGATGGCTACGTTGCGTTCATGCCGAATCCGCGCGGCTCGACCGGCTACGGTCAACGATTCGTCGCTGAGATTTCCGGCGATTGGGGTGGCAAAGTTTTCACCGACATTAGCAATGGTGTGGCGATGGCGGCGAACCTGCCGTACATCGACAAGAACCGCATCGGCGCGGCGGGCGCGAGCTACGGCGGCTACATGATCAATTGGATCGAAGGCCACAACAACGATCCGCGCTTTCACTACAAGGTGCTCGTCTCGCATGACGGCGTCTACAACCTGACGGCGATGTACGGCGCGACCGAAGAACTCTGGTTCCCCGAATGGGAATTCAAAGGCACGCCGTGGACAAACAAGGCGATGTACGAGCGCTGGTCGCCGCACAACTTTGTGCAGAACTTCAAGACGCCGATTCTCGTGATCACGAACGATATGGATTTCCGTGTGCCGGTGACTGAAGGCTTACAAATGTACACGGCGGCCCAGCGTATGGGCGTAGAATCGAAGCTCATGGATTTTCCGGATGAAGGTCACTGGGTTAGCAAGCCGGCGAATTCCGCCTTCTGGCACAACACCGTGCTCGATTGGTTGGATAAGCATTTGAAGTAGCCACGGAAAATTAGCCACAGATGAACACAGATGTTCACAGATGTTCACAGATGTTCACAGATGAAGAAAACTGAAGGTGATTTTGTTTTCATCTGTGTAAATCTGTGTTCATCTGTGGCTAGTATTGGAGGTCCCTATGCCAGGTTGGCTTAAAGCTCTGCTGATTGTAGTCATCGTAATTGTGCTGCTGGTGGCCGGCGTCGTCGGCGCCGGCGTCTTTTGGTGGATGCGCAACAAGGACGCTTTAATGGCGCGCGCGAAGGAAGTCGTCACCGAAGGTAAAGACTTTGGCAGCCACAGCGACAATCAAGGTTGCGTTGACGAAGGCATCTCGCGTTACAAGAAAGAGCCTGGATTCTCAAGCGCGATCTCGAACGCCATCTTCATGCGCACGTGTCTCGATGCAAGTCGACCAACGCCGGGCTTTTGCGCCAGCGTGCCGGGCAAGACTGAGTTCATGAAGACCGCTCAGTGGCGTCGCGATCAGTGCGCTCGGGTTGATCTGGCTAAGGACAGCTACTGCCAGCAACTGTTTCAGCCGGTGCAGGAGTACTGCGAGCAAGGGCCGCGACGATCCGCCGACAGCAATAGTCAGTAAAGGAACCCGCGCATAGTTGGTGCGTTCGAGGACTAGTGACTAGCTGCGGGCAAAAGATTCTTATTGGCTTGGCAATCGCGTTTGTCGCAGGTCTGCTTCTGCTCGGATTCCTTGTAGGAGCCGCAGTTCACGGCTGGAGGAATGCGATGAAGGCCGGTAATGAAACCGCTACCATTGCCAACATGCAGGCGATTGCCGCGATCGAGGTGCAATACTTCAGTCTTCACAATAGGACGTTCGCGACATTTGACCAGTTGGTTAAAGAAAAGATGCTGAGCTCAAAGTTCGAGGGGACGCCTCCCATTGCCGACGGCTATATCTTGACACTGTCTTTGACTTCTAAGCCGATGGGTTCTGGATCTTCGTACACCTTAGCGGCAGATCCTGTAGACGACGATTACAGCGAGAAGCATTTTTATCTCGACTCAACTTCACCCGCGATTCACGTAAATCCAGACAACCAAGCCGGTCCCAATGATCCATTAGTTCCTGACCGATAAGATCCGAGCTAAGGTGATCCCCGCACCCTCAATAGATCGTCTTTCAATTCGACAACGCCCCGAAGGGTTGCCGCTGATGCATCAAACGTGGGGCAAGCTGCTCTTCATGCATTGGCGCATCGATGCGAAAGATCTGCGCCCGCTGATTCCGGCGGAAATTTCCATCGACACTTTTGACGGCAGCGCGTGGATTGGCGTCGTGCCGTTTACGATGTGGGGGATTCGTGCGTCGTTTCTCCCGCCGATTCCCGGCACCAGCGCTTTCCACGAATTGAATGTGCGCACCTATGTTCATTATCAAGGGGTGCCGGGCGTTTGGTTCTTTTCGCTGGACGCTGCGAATGCGCTCGCGGTTTGGGGTGCGCGCACTTTCTATTACCTGCCGTACTTCAATGCGCGGATGGATTTGGAACAGAGCGAAAACCAAATCGTCTATGGATCGACCAGGGTTGATGGCCGAGGAGCGCCGGCAAGTTTTCACGGGACTTGGGAGGTCGGCGAAACGCTGCCGCAATCACAGCCCGGTTCGATCGCGTTCTTTCTCACTGAGCGGTATTGCTTGTACGCGTCGCATCGCGATCGAATTTACCGGTCGCGCATCTTTCATCCGCCCTGGCCGTTGCAGAGCGCGAAACTCGTCTCGCACAAATCGACGATGGTCTCAGCGCTCGGGCTGCCAGAGCCGGACGTTGAGCCGCTGCTCCATTATGCCGAATCAATTGGCGTGGAAATCTGGCCGTTGAGGCGGGTGTCAGAAGCCCGACCGTGAGGGGGGCCAGTTAGGTTGGCGCTCGTTGCGACTCAACAAGTCCGTTGCCTGACTGGCCCTCGCTTACGCTCGCGCTTCTGACACGATCAAGAGTTCCCGCGATCCCAACTTGTAAGGTTCGCATTTCAACGAGCTGTAAAGATCAAGGATTGAAAACCCCGCGCGCTCCAGCATGCGCCGCATCTCGCCGACCGTGTAAATCCATTCCCGAGCCAGCCGCGATTCGGTCTGGCCGTCGCGATGAAAGATGTATTCGCTGTCAATGCAGCTTTCGGCGGCGTTGTAACGCTCCTTGATCGTGATCGATAGATCACCCAATTCATGACAACTCTGCTCTTCAAAGTCGGGAATCACGGATTCAGCCGCCATTCCGGTGTGGATAATAAAGCGCGCCCCGGGCTTTAGTGTTCGAGCCAGTGCTTGCAGAAAATTCTCGGTCTCGGCGTGGCCGAGAAACGCGAAGCTGTTGCCAAAACAATAAGCGCCGTCATAAACCGTAGCGTGATCGAGATCGCGCATATCCGCGAGAATGAAGTTAATGTCAGAATCCCGCGTCGGGATAGCGGGTGGTTGATCTGCAGCTTTCGCGCGAGCCTCTTCGATAAACTCTTCCGAAATATCGACACCGGTCACACGAAAGCCTCGCTGGGCCAGCTCAAAGGACAGGCGCCCATTGCCGCACGGCACGTCAAGCACGTGTGCGCCGGGCTGACAGTTCAAATGTGCCGCGAGGAATTCGGCTTCGGCATTTGTCTGCGACTGCGGAATCGCTTTGCGCCAGAGGTCGAGCGTGACGCCGTGAAAGAAAGTTTCGAACCAGTTTGAAGGGATTTCTTTCATCGAAACTAGCCACAGATAACGGATTTGCACAGATAGGATTTTCTTCTTATCTGTGTCTATCTGTGTTCATCTGCGGTTTATTTACTCCGGTCTTTCCAACGGCGGCAGCACCGCGATGAAATCATTTTGAAAGCGCTCTGAGTAGTCGTTGAGCAACTCAGTTACTCGATCGTGACTCTTTGATCGAACAATTAGTCCAGCGTGATGTTTTTTCTTCGCGCGATAGACAACTTCCGGATCGTCATAGGCCGACGTGTCCGGCCATTCCTGGCGCGCGAGCGACAAAATAATTCCTGCGTGCTCTTTACGCGGCTTCAGCTTGGGCTTCGTGTTTGATTCGGAGATCTCCATCTTCGCCCACTCACGCCAGAGGTTGATTCCCGACGCCGCTTCCAAAACGTCAGCGATGAACGCGCCGCCCACGCGCCCTGCGATTTCCAGAAAATAAAAGTCGCCGTCCGCGTCGCTCTTGATGAACTCAGCATGCGTCGCGCCGGTTTCCATTCGCATCGCTTTGATTAACCGACGATTGATTTCCAGCAGCTTCTTCTTCTCTCGCGAATCATGCGGAATCGTTTGCGAGATGTACGCGCCGCCGCCGTGGGCGACTTGCAGCGGCGGCCGGCCGTATTTATTCACTCCGGCGAACATGACTCGCCCATCGTGCACAAGCGAATCAACGTGAAAGACTTCGCCGGGAATGAAACGCGCGAGCACGTGATATGAAGCTCGCTCGCGCAACACTTCGCGTTGATTCAATTCTTCGATCGTTCTCCACACGTCATCCGCGTTTTCCAATTTGCGAATGCCGATCGCGGAAACGTCTGAGCGCGGCTTCATCACCCATGGCGGGGGAACTCGATTCAAGTATTCCGCAACCTCGTCGTTATTGATTGCGGGGACAAACTCAGGAACAGTTAATCCCGCATCGCGGGCGCTCACGGCCATCGCGTACTTATCGCGAAAAGTTTTTGCGGTTGAGCTGCTCATGCCCGGCAGGCACAGGTGTTCACGCGCGAGTGCGGCCACGACCACATCGAACTCTTCCAGCGCCACGATCCGATCAGGCTTGTTAGTCTTGGCGATGTGCGCGACGAGGTCGAGAAACAATTCGACGGGCGCATCGTTCGGCAAAGCGAAGACTTCATCGAGCACGTCGCGCGGCCAATCTTCGTGCAGCATCTTCTCTTTGGTGACGAGCGTGACGTTGCAACCCTCGGCTTTGCATTCGCGCATGAAGTCGCCGCCTTTAAAGAAAGTGGCGAAGCAGATGATATTCATCGGCTTGGTTTGAGCGGCCATAAACGGGTTGCGCCAATATACATCTTTGCTGCCTTTTGGTCAGCCGAATCGTGTATAGTGACGCTCTTTTGTGGCACAGACTTTAGTCTGTGCTTATCGATTCACAGGCTGAAGCCTGTGCCACTAGAATGATTTTTCGCGGACCATATCCTGAAGTCTCGATCCCTGAAGTCTCGCTCACCGATTTCATCTTCAACTCGACGGATCAGATCAAGGACAAGCCGGCGCTGGTCGACGGATCGAGCGGCCGAACGTACACCTATGCGCAATTCGAAGACGCCGCGCGACGAGTGGCCTCAAGCCTGGCTAAACGTGGATTCAAGAAAGGCGATGTCTTTGCGATCTTCAGCACGAACTGTCCCGAATACGGAATCATCTTTCACGCGGTCGCCATGCTGGGAGGAATCAACACGCCGCTGAATCCACTGTACACAGCAGAAGAAGCTGCGTTCCAGTTGAAGGATGCGCGCGCGAAGTTGCTCATCACCGCGCCAATGTTCATCGACAAAGCTACGGCCGCCGCGAAAGAGGCGAACATCGAGGAACTATTTGTCTTTGGTGAAGCCGAAGGCGCGACCCCTTTCGCGTCGCTGCTGGCAGGCGACGGCGAAGTCCCGCATGTCGAGATCGATCCGAAGAATGATTTAGTCGCGCTGCCCTACTCAAGCGGCACGACGGGTCTGGCGAAAGGAGTGATGCTCACGCATTACAACCTGGTCGCGAATATGCGGCAGATGGACGGCCTCGATTACTTTCAACGCGACGACATTCTCCTTTGCGTGCTGCCGCTGTTTCACATCTACGGCTTGGTAGTGGTGCTGAACATGGGACTGCACCTGGGCGCGACGATCGTAATAATGCCGCGATTCGATCTCGAACAGTTCCTTGCGATGATTCAAAAATATCGGGTGACGCTGTCGCACGTTGTGCCGCCAATCGTTCTGAAGCTGGCCAGAGAACCGATTGTTGACAACTATGATCTGTCGAGTCTGCGGAGGATCTTTTCCGGCGCGGCGCCACTCGGTCCCGAGCTTTCGCGCGAGTGCATTGCGCGCATCGGTTGCAGTATTCGTCAGGGCTACGGCATGACTGAGACGAGTCCCGTCACCCACAGCACTCCGTCGGATCCAGCGAAGGTGAAGCTCGGATCGGTTGGCCCGGCCGCGCCCAACACTGAGTGCAAACTGGTCGATCCGGCAACCGGTGATGAGTGCGGTCCGAACCAGGAAGGCGAACTCTGCGTGCGTGGCCCACAGAACAT
>DATLVM010000284.1:0-5295 GCA_035577445.1 Pyrinomonadaceae bacterium | reverse complement strand
TGATCTTCGCAGTCGCGACCTTCGCAATCTGGTCGAAGTATTCATCACAGCCGCAGACATACTCGGCATTTGCGACGGTGGCTGCGAATATCACCACGCCGAAGATCCAGAAGAGTTCTGAAACGTCGAGCCCTGCGATTGATGTTAAGTATCCGAGCCCGTCGAGGAAGCCGCGGGCGAGCAAACTGGCTGCCCAAGGTCAACAGTTAATGGTCGCTGAGAATCGCCAGGCTGAGAAGGCTGCGCAAGAGATCGCCAGTTGGCAATCACCGACCGGATCTCTGTTGAGTTCATCGAGCGACGATCTATTCAAATCGCTGCCGCAGCTCAATGAAAACGCCAACGAGATGAAATCATTCCTGCCGAATCGTTCCAACGATAAGGAGAACTAGTATGAAACGCATTGCTCTTATCTTAAGTGTCATGGCGATGACCGCGGTGATTGCCGCGACCGCGATTGCCCAACAGCCACAGCCGCCGCAGGGCTCCATGTCGCAGGGTCAGCCACGACAAACACAACCCCCGCCACCCGACGATCCTTTGGCGGATGCGATGTTCCCGCCCGACATGATCATGCAGCATCAGCGCGAGCTCGGATTGACTGACGAGCAGAAGCAGTTCATGCGGAGCGAGATTCAACGCACGACGACGCGCTTTAATGAGCTCCAATGGCAGTTGCAGGATGCCATGGAAGCGCTGCATGAAACGATGAAGGCGCCGCAGGTAAATGAAGAGCAGGCGCTCGCGCAGCTTGGCAAAGTGCTGGATGCTGAACGCGAGATTAAGACGCTGCACATGGGGATGGCCATTCGAATCAAGAACAAACTGACGCCTGAGCAGCAGATGAAACTTCAGTCGATGCGCAATTTCAAACGCATGGATGGTCAACGCGGCGGGCCGGGAGGGCCAGGCGGTCCCGGTCCCGGAGGAATGGGGCCGGGCGGACGGCCGAGTGGCCCTGGCGGGCCAGGAGGACCGGGCCCCGGTGGTCCGCCGGGCGGTGGGCGACCACCGCGACCTTAGAATGCAACGGTTTGAACCAATCAAGCAGGCGTCGAGCGAATAAGCTCACGCCTGCTTTTCATTTCCAAGTTTGTGCAACCGCTCGTTCTGGTGAGCGTGAGAGCAACGGTATGTCGCGCCGAGGTGTCTAACCAATCCGCTCCTGACCGCGTGATATACTCCCGACTTGGAAGATGGCTGAATTTACTGTTCGTTTAGGAACGCCTGCGGGCGAAATCGTGACCCGCACGGTCGAGGCCTTGGCCGCGAACGAAGCGCGCACACGTCTTGAACGCGAGGGCTTCAAGGTGTTCGCGGTGACGCCGCCAAAGGCTGAAGGTGTAGCCTCGCTCACACGTGGCGGCGGCGCCGGTGGGCGCGCGCGCGTCAAAGCAAACGACTTTCTTCTCTTCAACCAACAGCTCGCCGCACTGCTGCGCGCAGGCATTCCGATCCTGCAAGCCATCACGATGTTGCGACGCCGCGCGACCTCCCCGCGACTTCGAGCCGTGTTGGAAAACGTGGAAGAAGCGATTCGCGGAGGCGCCGCTTTGTCGCAAGCATTCGCGGCCCAAGGAGCAACATTCCCACGCATCTATACGGCGTCGATTCTAGCGGGCGAACGCTCGGGCGCTTTGGATGAAGTCCTTTCGCGCTATGTGAATTACATGCGGCGGTCGGTCGGTCTGCGCCGGAAGATTCGCGGCGCGCTCGCCTATCCGACGTTCCTTTTGTTTGCCTGTCTGGCGATGGTCATCTTTCTGACGACGTTCGTGGTGCCGCGCATGTCCGAATTGTTTGCGGGTTTTGGAAACAACCTGCCGACGATAACTCAAATAGTGCTGGCGCTGTCGCACTGGTTGACCGGAAATGTTTACTGGTTCGCGCCGCTGCTGATCATTGTCGTTGCCGGATCGTTCTTTTGGTCGCGGACACCGCCGGGCCGTTTGATGATTGACTCGGTCATGTTGAGGCTGCCGCTGGTGGGAAGACTCCTGGTACAGATGACCACGGCCCAAGCTGCGCGATCGATGGCGACATTGCTGGCCGGTGGAATCACGATCGTCGAGTCATGGGAAATCGCCGCCGAATCGATAACCAATCTCGAATTGCGTCGACGCAGCTCGGCCATTCTGCCTCTAATTCGCGAAGGCCGATCATTTACCGATAGCCTGGAAAATGCTAACTGGATGCCTGCGTTGGCGATGGACATGATTGGAATCGGCGAGCGCTCCGGCAGCTTGCGCGACATGCTGGACGAGGTCGCGACCTTTTATGATGCTGAATCGGAAGTGAAATTAGAGCAGTTGACGACCACACTTGAGCCTGCGATCCTTGTCTTCATGGGCGGCGTGGTGGTCATCATCTTGCTGGCGATCTACTTGCCGATCATTCAATCAATTTCGAATGGCCCGATGACGCATTGATTATGGAAACGCGTTTTTGAAGGCGAGCAGGACGCTCGCGACAGCCGGTAAAATCACGGCGCTCTTATGAAGCAATTTACTGACGAACAGATTGACTCGACTGAGACGGACGCCATTAAAGGGGCGGCTGCCAACGGCGACGATCTGCCGGAAGCGTCCGAGCCGCCGGAGTTGCGCCAGGCAAAAGACCTCGCGCGCCGCTATCGCCTGCCGTTTGTGAACCTGCTCCCGAAGGACGGCGAATCTCCCATTGATTACGGACTGTTGTCCGAAGTTCCCGTCGACTTAATGGTGCGAAATCAGTTCGTGCCTCTCAAGCGCGAAAACGGCAAGCTGCATATCGCGATGGCCGATCCGACCGATCTCGATCGGTTGGATGATTTAGCTGGAGCTTTGCGCATGCGTTTGGTCCCGTACGTGGCGACTGCGGGCGCGATTGACGTGGTGTTGCGCAAGGGTGATGCGACGCAGCGGGTCTTGCAGGAAGCGGCGTCGGGCTTTCGCATTTCGCTGGTGCGTGAAACCGAGCAGGGCGAAGAAGTTCTCGATCTCGATCGGCTCGCTACTGACAGCGAGATGTCGCCAATCATCAAGCTGGTCGACACGATTATTTACAACGCGATGGAGTCGCGCGCCTCAGACATTCACATCGAAACGCGGGACACTGAAGTGCAGGTCAAGTACCGCATCGACGGTGCGCTATATCAGAAAGTTGATCCGATCGATCTCGCTTTTCACCAGACATTGATTTCACGCATCAAGGTCATGTCGGAGCTCGACATTGCCGAACGGCGCGTGCCGCAAGACGGCCGTTTCCGCGTTCGCTACAAAGGACGCAACGTCGACTTTCGTGTCTCGATCATGCCGACCGTCCACGGCGAAGACGCGGTCATTCGTATCCTGGACAAGGAACAGATCAACGAGTCCTTTAAGAACCTGGATCTGAACGTCGTGGGATTCGATCCTGACGACCTTCGTAAGTTTCGTCGTTACATCGCTGAGCCTTACGGAATGGTGCTGGTGACCGGGCCCACTGGGTCGGGTAAGACCACCACGCTCTATGCGGCGCTGAACGAAATCAGAAACGAAGAAGACAAGATCATCACGATCGAAGACCCAGTCGAGTATCAGCTCCACGGCATCACGCAGATTCCGGTGAACGAGAAGAAAGGCTTGACGTTCGCGCGCGGCCTGCGTTCGATCCTGCGTCACGATCCCGACAAAATAATGGTCGGCGAAATTCGTGACGAAGAGACTGCGCAGATCGCGATTCAATCAGCGTTGACCGGCCACCTCGTGTTCACGACCGTTCACGCGAACAACGTTATCGATGTGATCGGCCGCTTCCTGAACATGGGAGTTGAGCCTTATAACTTTGTTTCGTCTTTGAATTGCGTGCTGGCACAGCGACTGGTCCGCGTGCTCTGCACCATCTGCCGGCGCGCCTATCATCCTACTGAATTGGAGTTGATCGAATCAGGTTTGCGGCCGGAAGAGCACAAGGGGCGCATCTTTTATGCGAACGTTGGTTGCGATGGTTGCAATCACACCGGTTACCGCGGGCGCACGGCGATTCATGAGTTGCTGGATCTCAGTGATAACATTCGCGAGATGATTGTCGAACGCCGGCCCGGCTCAGAGGTGCGGCGGGCCGCCGAAGCGGAAGGCTTGACCAGCTTGCGCGAGTCAGCGCTGAAGAAAGTATTTGCCGGCACTGCAACTTTGCACGAAATCAACCGGGTCACTTTTGTCGAAGAAATTAATCTGAACGGAAGGTCTTAAACGCGAGCTCGATACCCCCGCCTGCGTCGCGTACCAAGTTAAGTCAGCTGGATTTTTCTGCTAGACTGCACAAGTTTGCGGCATCCGCGGAACCGTTATGAGTTTCGTTGCGTGTAATGAGCAGTGCCGAGACGCCTCGTTGCATCAAACCGTTCGCATCCGTGAGGTAACCAAAATGAAATCGCTCAACCAATGGAAATCGATTGTGTCGCTGGTCGTCTTGACCTGCTTGCTCGCTGTGCCGGTCAGTGCCATGGGGAAGAAAGGCAAGGATCACTTCAATAGTGGCATGAAGTACGAACAGGCGCAGCAGTGGGAGAAAGCGGCACAGGAGTTCACGCTGGCACTGGCCGCCGATCCGGCGAACGTCGATTACCAGTTGCATTATCGTCGCGCGTGCTTCAATGCGTCTCAGACGTTTATGCAACAGGGCAGGTCGCTGGCGGAGCAGCGCGATTATGTTGGAGCTTACAACTCTTTTCGCCAGGCCTTTGGATACGATCCCGTAAATCAGCTTGCGGTGTCTGAGATGGAGCGCATGCTGCGACTGGAAGAGGTCAAGGAAGGCAAGTCCCCGACGAACGGGGACGGCAACGGAAAGCCTGGCGACGCTGATGCCGGCGGCACGCCCGCGAGCCCGACCCAGGCTAAAACGCCGGAAACCGATTTCACGCCAAAGCCTGAGCCGGCGCGCGTCATTAACTACAGCGGCGACCTAAAAGCTTTTATTCGTCAGTATGCCGAAGACTTGAATCTGAACGTGATCTTTGATCGCCAGACGTTTGCGACGCCGCGATCGATAGATGTGCATCTGCGCGATGTCACGGTGGCGAAAGCTTTGGATTACATTTTTCTGCAGGAAGGTTTGTTCTTCCAGAAGCTTGATCGACGTACGATCCTGGTGGCCGATCAATCACGGCGCGCGCAGTATCAGCAACTTGTGGTGCGCACCTTCTATCTTGGCAATGCAAAACCATCGAAGGCTAAGGAAGTGATCAGCCAGGCTCTGCCGGCGTCTGTCGGACGACCCCAGCCCATCACCGTAATCGACGAAGATACGAACAGCTTGACTGTTCGCGACACG
>DATLVM010000283.1:0-10320 GCA_035577445.1 Pyrinomonadaceae bacterium | reverse complement strand
CCTTCGCCCAAAAGGATTGCGCCCGCGTCTTCAAAACCCGCGCCGCGCGTTACTGAAATCAAACGCACGGGAGCTTCGGGCGCCGGCCCCAGCATCGTCGCATAGAATGATCGCGCCTCACTTGCCAAACCGATTAACGCTTCTGCTTGCGTGCGCTCATCTGCGCCTGCGCCTTTGGGAATGAAAGCGGTGATTCCGGCTGCGTTGCTTCCACCATCAACTCGATCCCACGAACCAACGACAAAGAATGGTTGGCCGTTTAGCGACTGCTCGAAGATGCTGTTGCCGCCTGCGCTTTTGTCGGAGCCCGATGAGGTCGCGCCCCCACCGTTAATCGTCAGACGGAAAGGAGCGTAATCGGCGCCGCGCACGGCGAAGGCATTGTTCGCCATGGGATACCACATTGATTGCGGCAGAAACTGTGAGCCGATTGATGAGATCGCGGCGACGCCAGTGTTATCGGCAAGGGGCAACTTGTAATCAACCGTCAGCGTCACCGTGCCGCCGGGCGCAACCGACGAAGGCAAAGTGATCGTCACGCGCTGCGCATTGCCGCGAGTCTCCGGAGTGGATCTGAACGTTGCCGTGGCCGCGCCAACTGTGACCGATTTGATCTCAGCTTTCGAGTTGATGCGAACGCTGAGAGTCGATCCTGCGCCGCCGCCAACGTTGCGCGCCAACAAAGTAGCTTGCGCGTTCAGCGCTCGCTCGGCGCCTGGCGCCGCTACCGTGATATCGAATTTAGCGATCAGCCAGGCCGCGCGCGCCTCATCCTGCGCGGTTGTCGTGATCGATAAAGCCAGTTGCAAACAAACGAAAGCAAGAGCAAATTTGCAATTTGCAATTTTCATTTTCTAATTTTCAATTGATTTGCGCCTAACCAATCTATGGATATCCCGGAGGCTCTCCAGCAACCGACCCATCCGCGCGAGCGGCAACATGTTTGGACCATCTGACGGCGCGCGTTCCGGCGCATCATGAACTTCCATGAACACGGCGTCTACGCCGCACGCGACCCCGGCACGCGCGAGAGGTTCGATGTACTGCGATAATCCGCCCGTTGCATGACCGAGTCCGCCCGGCAACTGCAATGAATGCGTCACGTCGAAAACGATGGGGACTCCGAACTCGCTCATGATCGGAAACGAGCGCATGTCGACGACCAGATTGTTATAGCCGAAGCTCACGCCGCGCTCAGTCAACATCAATCGTTCACAGCCCGCAGCGGCCGCTTTGTCCACAATGTTCTTCGCATCCTCGGGCGCGAGAAACTGCCCCTTCTTAATGTTCACCGCGCGACCAGAGCCGGCCGCCTCGGTAATCAAATCGGTTTGCCGGCAAAGGAACGCCGGAATCTGCAACACGTCGGCGACTTCGGCCACGCGCTCGATCTGGGAAATCTCGTGAATGTCGGTGAGCACCGGCACGCCCACGTCCTTCTTTATGTTTGCGAGAATTTGTAACCCGGCATCCATGCCGATACCGCGAAAACTCTTGATCGAAGAGCGGTTGGCTTTATCGAACGAGGTCTTGAAAACAAAATCGAGGCCCGCATCACGCGCGCGCTGCGCACACTCGCGCGCCATCATCGTCGCGTGCTCTTCAGATTCGATAACGCAAGGCCCTGCGATAATCGTCAGCCGGCCATCACCAAACGTGGCCGATCCAACCTGGAATGATTTCTTTGCCGTGGTCATCTCTGACAGCTGCCCGCGAACTCATCACTATAAATGAAGCGGCGCGCGTAGTGAACTTGCCAGCACGCGTTCACTGGCGAGGTCAGAAAAGCCGGTAGTGTCTTACTTTGCGGTTTTTCTTTGCGGCTTTGCGCCTTTGCGTGAGCCGTCCTGTATCAAGAGGTAATCTCACGCAAAGACGCTAAGGCGCAAAGATGCGCAAGTCAAAATAGGAAACTACACAAGAACCGGTGAACTCGACGCGCATCCTACGGGCTGTTACCATAAAGACCTTTCACCAGCAATTCTTCGAAGCGCCTGCATGCCCGCAAAAATATTCGTGGCTGATGATGTAAGCGACAGCGGTTTGGAACCGCTGCGCGCAGCTTCGTTCATGATCGAACGACGAACCGGATTGACTGGAGATGAGTTGCGCGCCGCAGTCGCCGATTGCGAAGGACTGATCGTTCGCAGTGCGACCAAGGTTACTGCTGATTTGATGGATGCGGCGCAGAGCCTGCGCGTGATCGGCCGCGCCGGTGTCGGCGTCGACAACATTGATGTTACTGCGGCCACGGCACGCGGCGTCGTAGTGATGAACGCGCCCGACGGAAATACCATCACGACGGCAGAGCATACGATCGCGCTGCTGGTTGCGCTCGCGCGCAGTGTTCCCCAGGCGAACAGCAGTTTGAAATCCGGCAAGTGGGAGCGGAAGAATTTTGTCGGTACTGAACTGCAAGGGAAGACGCTGGGTATCGTCGGGCTGGGGCGCATCGGCAAGATTGTCGCCTCGCGAGCACGTGCGCTGGGCATGAAGATTGTCGCGTACGATCCGTTCATCGCGACTGAACAATCACGCGATCTGGAAATTGAGCCAACCTCGTTCGAAGAAGTGTTAGGTCGAGCGGATTTCCTCACGATTCACACACCGCTGACGCCGGACACGCGCGGGCTAATCAATGCTGCAGCGCTCGCCAAAATGAAACCCGGTGCGCGCGTCATCAATTGCGCGCGCGGCGGATTGATCGATGAAACCGCGCTATACGATGCGATCAAATCAGGCCGGATCGCCGGCGCTGCCTTAGACGTGTTCGAGCAAGAGCCACCGCCTTCAGATCATCCACTGATCTCGCTGAATCAGGTCATTGCGACGCCGCATCTCGGCGCGTCGACGACCGAAGCGCAGGAGGGTGTGGCGTTCACAGTCGCGGAGCAGATGCGCGATTATCTTCTGCACGGCACGCTGCGCGGCGCGGTGAATGTACCCGCGCTCGGCACCAAGGAACTCGCGCTGCTGCAACCTTATCTTTCGCTGGCTGAATCGCTCGGCCGATTTCAAGCACAACTCGCGACCGGCGCGGTAACCGAAGTGCGACTGGAGTTCGCTGGCGAGCTCGTTGATGTCGATGCGGCGCCGGTCACGCGCGCGTTCCTCGCGGGACTGCTGCGCGAGGTAAGCGCGCGGGTAAATCTCGTGAACGCCTTTCTGATCGCGGAAGAGCGCGGCATATCGGCCACGACCGCGTATGTGCGTGGCTCCAGCGCCGTGTCCGCAATTCGCATTTCGGTCCGCAGTGACGCCGGCGAGCAAACGGCCTCAGCATCCGTTTTCACCACCACCGAAGGATACCGTGAAGGACGCATCACCAGGATCAATGGCTTCCGCATCGAAGCGATTCCCCGCGGGAACATGTTGGTAATGCACAACCGCGACGTGCCCGGTGTAATTGGTCGGGTCGGCACGATCCTCGGTGAAGCGGGCATCAACATCAGCGCGTTTCATCTCGGGCGTCGCGAACGCGGCGGTGAAGCGATGGCTGTGATCGAAGTGGATGCGCCTTTAGACGCCCAGACCCTCGGCACGATCCAAACTTTTGCCCCGGTAATCTCAGCAAACCAGATCGAGCTGTAGCTGTTCGCGACTTTACAAGTTTTTACAAACCGAGTTTCGAATTCCCTGTCTTAGTAAGATAAACTCACGGCGATTTCAGAGTTACTCAATGTCTGATTCAGCAACTCCGAACGTACAACCGGCAGGCGCAGTGAACCCTGAGCCGTTGAAGCCTGTACGCCCGCGCATCGATTCGATCGATCTGCTGCGCGGCATCGTGATGGTGATCATGATGCTGGATCATACGCGCGACTTTGTTCACTCAGGCGGCTTCCAGTTCGATCCAACTGATCTCACCAAGACCACAATCGCGATCTTCTTCACGCGCTGGATCACCCACTACTGTGCGCCAATCTTCGTTTTCCTGGCGGGCACGGGCGCATATCTTCAGTTTGCGCGAGGCAAGAGCAAATCTGAATTATCAAAGTTCTTATTGACTCGCGGACTTTGGTTGATTGTGCTTGAGCTGACAGTCGTTCGCTTTGGAATCTTTTTCAGTTTTGATTACCGCTTCTTCGGATTCCTACAGGTCATCTGGGTCATCGGTCTGTCGATGATCATCATGGCGGCGCTGATCCATCTGCCGCTGAAAGTGATCGGCGCTTTCGGCGTCTTGATGATCTTCCTACACAACCTTTTGGATCGAATTCAGGTTCAAGGTTGGCGTGGCCCCGGAACTCCGATCCCGAGCACTGCCGCGAAACTCTGGATTGTGCTTCATCAGCCATTTACGATTTTTCCAGTTCTGCCAGTCACGAGTCCGGTGGTGGTGGTCGTTTACAATCTGATTCCGTGGGTCGGCGTGATGGCTGCCGGCTATGCCTTCGGCAGCGTTTACAAGTTCGATGCGGCGCGCAGAAGGCGCTGGTTGCTAACGATGGGCGGAGCCGCCACGGTGCTCTTCATCGTGCTGAGGGCGGTAAATGTCTACGGCGATCCGGCGCGATGGTCCGGGCAAAAAAATGCGATCTTCACGGTTCTCTCTTTTCTCAACACCACAAAATATCCGCCGTCTTTACTCTTCTTATTGATGACGCTCGGCCCGGCAATGCTGCTGTTGGCTTTGTTTGAGTCCAACCTCAACGTCTTGGGACTGCTGCGTAATCCTCTGGTTACCTTTGGCCGCGTTCCGCTTTTCTTCTACTTCCTGCAATGGTATACGGCGCACGGGCTAGCGATCTTGATCGGCGTGCTGGCGGGACAGCCAGTCGCTTGGCAGTGGGAGAGTCCCATCGATAAGTTTACCAAGCCGCCGCTTCCGGGAATCGGCTTTTCACTATGGGTCGTCTATCTTTGCTGGATTGGCGGCGTGCTGCTGTTGTATCCATTATGCAAATGGTTCGCCGGCGTGAAAGCGCGGCGAAAGGATTGGTGGCTGTCGTACTTGTAAATCTGTTTGAGGAGAGAGGAAGAATGAAACTTCTAAGTTTGCTTGTCATCGTCGCTTCCGTTTTGATGTGCGCCTGCGCGAATCCCGCCGCGAACAAGCCTAAGGCATCCGTCGGTAACGCCGCACCCGAATCGTCGCCGCCGGCTGGCCCAGGCGAAAAGCTCAATATCTCGCCGGCGAATTCGAAGGTTGATTTTGTCGCAGCCAAGGTCACGCGCAGTCACAACGGCTCGTTCAAGCAATTCACCGGCACGATCAATCTGGTGAATAGCTCCGCAGAGCAAAGCCAGGTCACGATCGAGATCGAAGCTAATTCAGTCGAAACAGACGAACCCGATCTGACGAAGCATTTGCAGACGCCTGACTTCTTCGATGTCGCGAAGTTTCCCAAAGCGACCTTCGCATCGACGAAGATCGAACCAATAACATCCGGCGGCACACACCACATCACCGGCAATTTCGAGCTGCACGGGATCAAGAAAGCCATCACCTTTCCCGCGACGATTCAAATTACGCCGGACAATGTTACGGTGAATGCTGAGTTTGCGATCAATCGGAAAGATTGGGGGCTGACATATCCGGGCAAGGCTGACGATCTGATTCGCGACGGCGTGGTGATTAAGTTGAACGTAAATGCACCGCGAAAGAAATAGCCACGGACCCGGTTTAGAGTCGCGCTACTGCCCGCACAGCGGGCGGTAGCCCGCTCCAAATGTATCTTAATCAAGAGATGCTGAACGACGCCGTTGCCTACTATCACGAACTCCTGAACGATTCAGAACTCGCCGTGTCGTCACTGAAACTTCTGGACGAAGGCCTTGAACGCGCGAAGTTGATCTTCGGCGGTCGTCGTCTCTCGCCTTACCTTCGGCCCCACTTCGTGAGCGAAGATGATTTCACTCAAGTCGTACAAGCATGCGAAACCATCTGGGGGGCAATCGAAAAAGTTAAGGACGCCGCGATCGCCGATGAATCGCTGCTTGATGAACTCGGTCTCACGCCGATTGAACGCGAGTTGGTGAAGATCGATCCGGGTTATCGTGCGGTGTCGCCAACCGCGCGACTCGATTCATTCCTGACCGAAGGCACTTACAGCTTCGTCGAATTGAATGGCGAGAGTCCCGCGGGGATCGCGTACTGCGATGCCGCCTTTGAGATCTTTGAATCGCTGCCGGTGATGAAGCGGTTTGCAGAGAGTTACACTTTGCGGCGCTTCGAGGGCCGGCCGCTAATGCTCAAAGTCCTGCTCGACTGCTTTGAAGAGTTTCTCGGGCGCAAACCGGATCACGCGCCGCACATTGCCATCGTCGATCTTAAGGGCATGCCGACGCAGAAAGAGTTCGAACTGTTCCGTGAGTATTTTGAATCGCAAGGTTGTCCGTCGATCATCGCGTCACCTGACGAGCTTGAATTCGCAAATGGTCGCCTGCGCACGCGAGATTTTGAAATCGACATTGTCTACAAGCGGCTGCTCGTGAATGAATACCTGCCCATTATGAAAGCGCAACCAGCGCTGCTGGACGCGTACCGCGCGCGCGCCGTCTGCATGGTCAACAGCTTTCGCTCGAAGATAATTCACAAGAAAGCGCTGTTCGCAGTGCTGACGGATGCGCGGTTCGCCTCCCTGTTCACTGCGAATGAGCGCGAGACGATCGCCGGCCATATTCCCTGGACGCGGCGCGTTCGATCGGAGCGCAGTGATTATTTTGGAGAAGATATCGATCTATTGCCGTTTATCGACGAGCGGCGCGATCGGCTCGTGCTCAAGCCCAACGATGATTACGGTGGTCATGGAATTTACATCGGTTGGAACATCGATGAGATTGGCTGGGATGAAGCGATCCACAATGCGTTGGCAAACGGCGATTACCTCGTGCAAGAGCGCGTGCCGACCGCGCGCGAAACTTTTCCAGCGCTCACGCCTGAAGACACAATTCAATTCGTCGAGCAGCTTGTCGACCTCGATCCTTTGCTCTTCAACGGCAAAGTCGGATCCGCATTCACGCGGCTATCTTCAAATGAACTGGCGAACGTGACGGCCGGCGGCGGGATGGTACCCACGTTTGTGATTGCGAAGAAGTAAGTCAAAGGCGCGGGCACGGCGGCCACGCGCGTGATCCTCAAGTCGTAACGCGCGGGCAGGGATAGCTGAGAGTGGATCTCCTCTATTAGGGAAAGGAGCATGTTGCCCTCAGAGTCTCCCAGACCGTCCCGGTCCATAGCAGCTCCAGCATCTGTGGCATGGGTCCGGTACCCGTGAACCGCGCCAACTCGGGACTGCTGGTCGCATGACGCAAGATGGTCACATTCGCATCATCGCCGGCTGCCTGCATGACGATCAGCTTTGTCTGCCCGACGTACAGACCGTCCGGGACCTCGAGCTCCAAGACTTGCCCAGACGAATCCAACACCGTCGTATCCCATGAGTAGATCTCTCGATTGTTGGGCGCGGTGATCTTATATGGCTGTCCGTCGACTCCGGTATTACCGCTGATGTTCATCACGTGAGCTCTTTGCCCCGCTTTCCGCGCCGGATACCTGATCTCGTCCACCCCGCGGTTTCCTACGATCGTCCCGTAGAACGTCACGCCGGTGTTGACCGATAGATCGGCCACGTTGATTCCGTACCAAACGCCTCCCGTCACGTCAATCACCTCGTTATCGCTGATATTCAGGTGGTAGTCTACGATCGAATCCGCGTCGGCGTGGTCCATGATGAGTGCGAGGATCGGGGCATTCTGCGACCGACTGCCCATGGCCATTCTCGTCGCGGCGTTCCTCACGGTGACTTTGTTTCGCAGGATGTCGTATCTCCATGCCGGCTGACGATCAGCCTTGATGCGAAGCGGAGACACATAGATAGGTAAATCGCCAAAGCTCCGTTCTCGGTAGTCGACGTCGAACTCATTGTCGATGATCGACAACTGGGCGAGATCAAAGAACACGGCATAGACAAAGCTGTTGATGAACTTGTTACGAGCGATGGTTACTTTGCCGGCGGTACCCGGCTGGATCCGTCCGGTACCCTCCGAGTAATCGAACGGGTCGGTGCAAAACATGTTGCCGTCGAGCACGATATCCGTATTTCGTGTATCGACGATTGTTCCCTTTTTAATTATTCCCTTTTTCTCGGAGACGGTGTTGTAGAAATGGAGTAGGGCCTCATCGTTCACGCTGATGTACGAGCTGTTCCGGGTGAACATGATGCTCTTGGAATTCCCGAACAGCGCCATATTCTTGTTGTTGTTCTTGAGCGTATTGCCGATCGCGATGCAGTTACGGCTGCCCTCGAAGTCGATCCCGACATCTCCGTAGTTCTCGACATGATTGTGGGCCACGACAGCTTCCTCCACCCCCGACAGGAATATCCCACCGAACGAGTATTCACGGGACTCGGCGACCACTCGGTTACCGGTCACGGTGACGTTCCGGGCTTTCTTTGGCAGTGTCGGATCTTGCGCGCCCGTCGAGATGGGATCGCCCATGATCTCGATTCCATGCGTCCAGTTTCCGGTGATCACGTTGCCTTCGATGGAAACGCCATCGTGGACGGCCGAGGTCGAGTTCCGCGATATCTGCACAGCGCGACTGTAGACTGAATCGTTCGCCTGTTTGACCGGAGAATGGATGTAGTTGTTCCGAACGAGAATATTTCGGCCCCCACCATTGAGCCTAATGAGCGAGCAGCCTTCCGCTTCACAGTTTTCGACGATCAGGTTGTTGACCGAATGCACTGCCGTCAGATTGAAGTTCAACGCCGCAACGCCCTCGCCAACAATGTTCTTGAAGTGTATTCCGCTGATCCGGACATTGGCCACATCATCTTTGTCTGTTCCGAAGATACCGCGATATCCGCCGGTGGGTATGATGCTGGTGATTACTGCCCCGGACGTACTATACATAGTGATATTGTTGGGAATGTGGATGTCCTCGTCCAACCCCATGTAATACAGGCCGATGAGCTCGATTCCGACCTCGGCCGCCCGCGCCTTCTTGAAGGCTTTTTCAAAGGCGATTCGATAGGTTTTTTCTCCGTTGTAGTAGGATTCGGGATGTATCGCCGTCCTTGCAGGTAACATGGTTTCTCCTCGTGGAAAAGAGGGTGCCGCGTTGCACGTCGACCGGGTCGTCCAGTGCGACTGGAGTAATCGCTGTTGCGACAGCCGCGACTGAGCCGGGAACATTAGCGTAACACAGACGCGAGGTAACAAACCCAGATGATTTGACATTAGTCTAATCCCGGCGCTACTGTGTAATCCCGTGATTCACACGGGTTCAAATTCCCAACCAAAAGCAGTCGCAGTAATCCCCGCTCGCTACAGTTCTACGCGCCTTCCGGGCAAGCCTTTGCTGGAAATTGCCGGCAAGCCGCTGATCGTTTGGGTCGCGGAACGCGCTCGTGCGGCCTCGACTATTTCGCGGACGATCGTAGCGACTGATGATCCCAGAATCGTCGATGCAGTTAATGCGGCCGGGTTCGACGCGGTGATTACGCGCACCGATCATGCAACCGGAACTGATCGAATCGCGGAAGTCGCGCACAACCTGAGCGCGGACATCATCGTCAATGTTCAGGGAGATGAACCGTTGATCGATCCCGCGACGATCGATCGCGCGGTGCAGGCTTTGATTGATGATCCCACCGCGCAGATGTCTACGACGTGTGAAGCGATCACCGATGCGGCTGATGTGGTGAATCCTTCTGTAGTAAAGGTGACGATTGATGAGCAAGGCTACGCGAATGGTTTTTCGCGCAATCCGATTCCGTTTCCTAATCAGGCCGTAGAGAAAGACGGCTCGATCGAAGCGGCGCTGGGGGATGACCTCGCGCTGCTTTTTAGTTTTCGCAAACACACAGGCCTCTATGCCTATCGGCGCGACTTCTTGTTGGAGTTCGCGCGCTGGCCGCAATCGGAAAATGAGCGAAAAGAATCTTTGGAACAACTCCGCGCGCTCGATCGCGGCGTAAAGATCAAGGTCATTGAAGCGGCGTCTCCGTCAATTGGCGTGGATACGATGGAAGATTTAGAGCGCGTGCGGGTGATGATGGGTACGCACGCCTCTGGCGTTCCTGTTTGAGGTTCCTAGCTGGTTAGAATCTGAGTTGTCCGCGCAGCGGACATTTGAAAGTAGCCCAGCGCTTCAGCGCTGGGATCGGGAAATTAGTTTTTTACCAAGCCCGCTTTAGCGGGCGACAAAAAAATGCACGCAAGCGATTTCATCGGACTTGGAGTAATCGCGCTGCTGATAATTGGCGTGCTGGTCCTTCTTAGTCGGATCAGTAAGCCGTACGATGTCAAAACCGAAGAAGAGTTTGAGAAGCGTAGGAAAGAGAGTGCGGGGATGATGGTCGCGGGTCT
>DATLVM010000282.1:0-2717 GCA_035577445.1 Pyrinomonadaceae bacterium | reverse complement strand
CAGCCTACTCATTTTTCGCTTGACTCCGACGCCTGCTTCATAGACGCGGTTCTGTAACAGAATGGACAACCTGACTCATTCGCTGGTCGGCCTCAGTTTATCTAAGGCTGGCCTGGAACGAGTCTCTCCGTACGCCACCACAGTCTGTTTGCTTTCAGCGAATGCGGCCGACGCGGATTTCGTCGCGTTGTTTTTCGGCGACCGCTGGACGCTGCTGCATCATCATCGAGGCATAACCCATTCAATAATCGGAACCATCGCGATTGGAGTCATCGTTCCCCTCGTGGTAATGACGGTCGAACGCGCACTGGCTCGCATTCGAAAGCGCCGGCCGACAATTCGAATTCGCGGGTTGATGATCGCATCGCTAATCGCTGCGGGTACCCATCCACTGATGGATTGGACCAACAACTATGGCGTGCGTCCGCTGCTGCCATGGAGTGGCCGATGGTTCTATGGCGATCTGGTTTACATTGTCGATCCCTACATTTGGCTACTGCTTGGCGCGGCAATGTTTCTGTTGACGAGCAAAGGCCGCTTGAGAATATTCGCGTGGGCAGCCCTCGCAGCAATCACGACGACACTAATTGTATTGGCGAGCATTCGAGGTGCTGATGCTTCAGCGCTCAGATTTCTCCGGGTGATTTGGATTGCCGGGGTGATCGCTGTCGTGGTCATTCGAGCAACCGGACTGTATCAGCGACTAAATCACCGAGCCGCCCTGGCAGCATTGACGCTCGTGCTCATGTATTGGGGAGGCCTGGCCGTCGCTCATCGCGTTGCTTACACCGCCGCACTGGCGAAGGCTAATCAGTTAGCGAACAGGCGGGGCGAAGCCATCGTCAAAGTCGCTTCGATGCCCATGACCGCAACGCCGTTTAGATGGCAGTCGGTTGCCGAAACGGATCGCGCCTTCTATCGCTATCCAACCGCGATCACGGGCGACGATCGGGCCACGGCCCTTAGCGACGTGCGCCGTTTTGAAAAACCAACCGGTCGAGCCGCCGAGCTTGTCTCGATCGCCGAACGCGACCGGCGCGCGCAGGAGTTCCTGCTCTTCGCTCGCTTCCCGATCGCAGTGCCAGAGTCGTCGGATTGCATTGGTCAAGCGCTCGTTCAATTTGCCGACATACGCTACACTGAACCTGGAGCTACGCGCGGCGCCTTCTCGGTGAATGTTCCAGTCGATTGTCCCGCTCGATAGCGCGTTGACGCATGCGAGATACATCGACACGTCCAACCCGCAGAAAGAAGGTCGCCTCAGTGCGGATGTCACCGGGCGGCTACTTCGCATTCGCGGCGATCCTCACGTTCGCGGCAGTTATTTGCCTCCGCACACATCGCGATCTTCTGGCGCTCACCTTGATCGTTGTCACGTGGACGACAATTCCGTTCCTGATTCTGACTAACAGGCTGGTTTTTGATGGTGTCTCGCTGAGGCGAACCGGACTAAGCGTGTTTCTTGAGCAACTTCTTCGTCGTCGTTTGTCGGTGCTGACAATCAGCGATGTCGAGCGCGTGGAAGTTACCGGCCTGCGCACGCTGCGACGCGGCGGCAACGTGCGCTATCGCTATCGCGTGGATGTGATGGGGAACGATTGCACCTTCACCTTCACGTCGGGTGGAAGGCAATTTCGGCGCATGGTGCACGCGTTGTTGCCACACATTGATGAGCACAGACTTGATGCGCGCGCGCGTGAACTGCGCGATCATTTGGTGGAAACAAAGGCTGTGCGCGCAGACGCGGAACGCCTCGGGATTGCGCCGAACGCCGTCTTGGAAAATGCGAGAACCGCGGCAGAGAAACGGATCGAGAAGCATCGCCGCGAGCCCGTGACTGCGAACAATGAGGCCGATCTTGAGCGCTCGGTGTTGTTACGCCGGGCGGCAAACGATCTGCGAATCAGCGGGCGCTTGCAGCAATCGGCTGAAGCTTTCCGGCGGGCGTTGCTGATAACGCCGCGCGACGGCTGGATAATTTATGAATATGCGCGGCTGCTGAAATCGCAGGCCAGCGCCTTTAGCGATGCGCGATTGCTCTCGCGAGCCTGCGCCGCGCTTGCGTTGGCGGCACGACGCGAATCGAACGATGCCAGGCTGCTGGAGCGTGTCGGTGAGACTTTCCTCGAATACTGTGATCCGGCGCGGGCCGCCAAAACATTCCGCCGCGCACTCGAGGTAGACGAGAACTCCTATCGCGCGCAACTTGGTTTGGCAGAAGTCGCGCTGGCGCAAGGCAAGCTCGCCCACGTAATTCATCACTACAACGACGCGGTCCGCATCGCGCCGGACAAACCAGGCGCGCGTCTCGCCCGCCGTGAATCCGAATATTATTCGCGTCTCAACAACGATGAGGACTACCTCGCTGCCGAGGTCCGCCGCATGAATTGGTTAGAGGCCGCTGGTCGAATCCAGCGATTGACGGCGCGAATCAGCTTTGCGTCCTTGCTGGTGGCGCTGGTTGGATCTTCACTGGATCAGTTCTTTGGCGGTATCGGTTGGGCGATTGCCTCGTCGTCGATTATCGCCTGGTCGGGTTCGCTGGTCGTCAGACGGTTCCTTAGCGCGCGCAGACGTGTAGCTGTCGAATCGTAGGATTGTACCTCCGCCTCGCTGCTGCACCATGGATTCGGCGCGGTACGCGTAAAGTTATTCAAAAGAAAAATGTTGACAGGGCTAGATGAAAATGGTACGAATTGCGCGCAATTTCTGACCCT
>DATLVM010000281.1:0-7490 GCA_035577445.1 Pyrinomonadaceae bacterium | reverse complement strand
TGCTGCGCCGGTGTCTGCACCAACGGAGTCGTGGCGAATGGCGCCCCGTTGACCGCGGTGTCCTTCTGCTTCTGTTCAGCAGCTTTCTGCGCGGCGGCTTTCTGTGCGGCCGCTAATTCCTCAGCGCGTTTCCGTTCAGCTTCGCGCGCTGCTTGCTCTTGCAGCCGACGTTGTTCTTCGGCTTTGCGTTGCTCCTCTGCCTTCCGAGCTTCCTCCGCTTTGCGCGCTTCCTCTGCCTTCCGCTGCTCTTCGGCCAAGCGTTGCTGCTCGGCGAGTTTCTCTTGTTCCGCGCGTTGCTGTGCCGTGATACGAGCTTCTTCTTCGCGCTTCAAACGCTCCGCTTCGACCCGCTGGCGTTCTTCCTGTTCCGCAAACAACCGGCGAGCTTCAGCTTCGCGAGCAGCTTGTTCCACGGCTCGTTTTTCTTCTTCAAGTCTTCCCTGCTCTGCGGCTCGCGCTTCTTCAGCCCGTTGCTCTTCCTCGGCCCTGAGTCGTGCTGCTTCGGCACGTTGCGCGTCTTCTTCCGCTTTCCGCTTTGCCGCGGCCTCGCGGTCGAGTTTTCGTCGCGCTTCTTGCTCGCGCGCGAGTTCCTGTTGCGCGAACAGATTCTTCTGTTCTTCCTCAGCTAAAGATGCCGAGCTGATCGTTCCCGCGAGCGGATCATGCAGGCTGGTCGATCCTGACGACAGGCTTGAATAACTCGAATAAGAAGAAGGCGGGACGCTCGCCTGCGCGGGCGGCGGCGTGACCAGTGTCTTTGACGGATCGACCGGCGGCGCGTCTCCGGTCCGGCTCATCATGGCGCTGGCGTGCGACATCGCCGCACGCAGCTCCTTCGCGAAGTCATCCGCTGACTCAGTGCGATCCTGCGGCTCTTTCTCCAGCGCGTGCCGCACCACCACTTCAATCTCGGGAGGAACGGACACACCTTTTGAGATGAATGAAGGCACATGCTCAGTCAGGTGCTTCTTCATGATCGCTGGAATGGAACTGCCGCGGAACGGCACTTCACCAGCCAGCATCTGAAACAGCATCACGCCCAGGCTGTACACGTCGGCGCGGGCGTCGGGCGGTTCATCGGACCACTGCTCAGGCGCCATATAAAAAGGCGAGCCCATCAAGCCGGTCGTCTGCGCCGCGATAAACGATCCGAGCAACTCGCCGGATTTAATCTTCGCCAAACCAAAGTCGAGAATTTTGACGCCTTCGCTGGTTGGCAAGCCTTCGCACACCATTACGTTCAACGGCTTCAAATCGCGATGCACGATCCCCTGTCGATGCGCCGCCGCGATGCCCGCGCAAATCGGCTGCATCAATTCGAACGCACGCACCGGCGACATCGCATGCTCTTCAGCCATGATGTCCTGCAAGGATTTGCCTTGCACGAACTCCATCACGAGGAAAGGCATCGTGCCGCGTACGACGCCGAAGTCGGTCACCGCGATGATGTTCTGATGGCGAATGGCGGCGGCTGCGAGAGCTTCCTGACGAAAGCGCGTGACGAGGTTGGGATCGTTGCCGACCAGATCGGGAAGAATGATTTTGATCGCGTGCGCGGTCTTCAGAAAAATGTGGCGCGCTTTGTAGACGACACCCATGCCGCCCTGCCCGAGCCGCTTCTCTAGTTGATAGCGTCCGTCGAGGATTGGTTCGCCGGCGATGGAAATGGTGGTCGCGGCACCGTCATCCGGACAGTGAATTACGTCATCGGGGAAACAGCCGCGACAGGTTGGGCATTCTTTCATCCGTTGGTTCTAATCTTGCAGTGACTCCGCGCGAGTCTGGGTTCGCGAGGATTTTAGCGGGTGAGGACGCGTCAAGCAAGAGACTGATTCGTTAATGCTTCGATTTGTAAACTTCCCTTCGGTGACCTATCAGGTGAACAACGATTGTTTGTTCAGAGCGCAGTAGTCCATACACAATCCGATAGTCGCCTTCGCGTAATTTATAGAGTCCTCTAAGTTCGCCCTTAAGACGTTCAGGGTTAATAGAATCGAGATTCTCTGCGAGCCATCGCAAACGTCTCACGACTCGAATGGCCGTCGGCTTGTCGAGTTTCTCGAGATCGCGTGAGGCGGGTTTCAGGAGCTTGACCGAGTACATACTCTCTCAGGAGACTCCCAGTCGGTTGGCAACTTCGCTCAAGTCTTCACCACGTTCGCCCCTCTCAACTGCCTCTTTCTGCTGCTGCAGTCGTTCCTGAACTGCAAGAGACAGTTCTAATCCTTCATCTGGATCGCCCAGTATCTCCTTCAGCTTTTCTTCTACGACGGCGCCTATGATTTCCCGTAGCTCGTCGGTCGTCAGTTGTCCAACATTTGCGGCCATATATCGACCCATCTTACCACCACATTCACCAATCTCTGCGGCACAACGATCACTTTCACGATCTTGTGGCCGTCAATGAAGCATTGCACCTTCGCGTCAGCAAAAGGCGATTTCTTCCCAGCACACCACCGGAGAGTCGACGACAGGCTGTCGTCCGAAGTGGTGTCAGAAGCCCGCGCGTAAGCAAGGGCAACTTACTTTCCCTTGCCCTCCCTTACGGTCGGGCTTCTGACACTGAGCAGTTCGGCAATCGAAGTTTCCAGAATCAAGGTTAAGTCAGCGCCCGAATCAATCTATTCATGAAGAAGTCTTCTACGGCGACGCAACTAATTCTTCAACCGTTTCGATGGGAAGGAGCAAACAATGAACTGGCAGCCGCGGGAATTTTTTATGTATAGCGGCGATGGCCAGTTTACAGATCTTGATGTGGCCCTCTTTCTCTTTCTTCGGATCGTCCGGTGTAACAGGCGGATCGAGAAACTTCTTATAGGCCCCGCAGTCGCGGTGATCGAGTATCAGCACCTCTGATACTCGGTGCTCGGTGATCGCAAAGCTAAGGTGATCAAAAAACGTAGTCTGCCACTCCGGTTTATGGATGACGCCCAGGCTCGCGCCGGCCAAAATCAGTTGATCGTATTTCCCGCGCAGACCCATGGAGTCCATTGTCTGTATGGTCCGGTGTGGATAACGAGAATCCATGCACTGAAGTAACAGGAGCGGGACGCCGGCGGCCTTGCTCGCTTTCGGGACAATGTGTCGAGACAGATAAGACTCGAATTCAATGTGACCTTGCTTGGACTTCATGGTTTTTCTCCTTCTGGCCATATTGCATTCATCATTTCACCACCACGTTCACCAATTGCATTCATCATTTCACCACCACGTTCACCAATCTCTGCGGGACGACGATCACCTTCACCACCTGATGGCCATCGATGAAGCTTTGCACCTTGGCATCAGCCAAAGCAATCGTGCGCAGGTCGGCTTCGGAAATATCAGGAGCGACGACTACCCGCGAGCGCAGCTTGCCGTTGACCTGAACCGGGATCTCCAACTCATCCTTCTTCGCCAAATCAGGATCGGCGGTGGGCCATTGAGCTGATTTCAGCAATCCACCCTGATGACCTAAGCCTTCCCAAATTTCTTCCGCGGCGTGCGGAGAGAAAGGCGCGAGCATGATGACGAGCGACTCGAGTGCCTCGCGGACCGCGAACGCATCCGAAGCTGAAGCACTCGCAGGTTCGACATTGAAATCGCTGATCGCGTTGAGCAACTCCATCAACGCGGCGACGTTTGTGTTGAGGTCCAGCTTCTCGAAGTCGGCCGTGACCCGCGCGATCGTTTGATGAGTTTTGCGGCGGAGCGCACGGGCCGCGTCGGTGAATTCGGTACGCAAGCCTCCGGCTTGCTCAGCACGCGGGACGCGTGCGTACCTGTAGACCATCGTCCAGACGCGTCGCAGAAAGCGAACTGCGCCTTCAATGCCGGTTTCAGACCAGCGCAATTCATTCTCCACCGGCGCGGCGAACAGAACGAACAGGCGCGCGGCATCGGCCCCGAAGGCTTCGATCATCTCGTCCGGATCGACGCCATTGCCGAGCGACTTGGACATTGCCTTGAATTCGTTCGTGCCTTCGACGCGGTTGGTCACCATGCCCTGCGTCAACAGCCGCTGCACTGGCTCGTTGAATTTCACCAGGCCCATGTCGCGCATCACCTTGTTCCAAAAGCGCGTGTAGATCAGGTGCATCACTGCGTGTGAGTCACCGCCGATGTACTGATCGACCGGCGTCCATTTCGCGGCGATCGCCGGATCGAACGGCATCGATTCATTGCGCGGATCGGTGTAGCGAAAGAAGTACCAGGACGAATCGACGAACGTGTCCATCGTGTCGGTTTCGCGAGTTGCATGCTTCCCGCATTTCGGGCAAGTCGTGTTCAGAAATTCCGGCACGCCTTTCAGAGGCGACTCGCCAGTGCCCGTGAATTGAGCGTTATCGGGCAACATCACCGGCAGATCTTTTTCGGGAACCGGGACCATGCCGCAGTCCGGACAATAGATCACCGGGATCGGTGCGCCCCAGAATCTTTGCCGCGAAATGCCCCAATCGCGAATGCGATAGGTCACCGCCGGGCCGCCGAACTTTTTCTCCGCGGCATAGTCGGCCATCTCGCGGACGGCATCCGGCGACAGCAGGCCGCTCCACTCGCCGCTGTTTACGAGCACGCCGTAATCGACGAATGCGTTCTTCATCTCTATCGATTGATCGCCGCCCGGAGCTTGATCCGCCGGTTCACTCTGCTGACCATGGACGATGGGAGCAATGACCTGCCGAATCGGCAGCGTGTATTTCTGGGCGAACTGGAAATCGCGCTCGTCGTGCGCCGGCACACTCATTACCGCGCCCGCGCCGTAATCCATCAGCACGTAATTCGCGACCCAGATCGGCAGCAGTTCGCCATTGAACGGGTTGATGGCGAGCTGGCCCGTGTTGATGCCGATCTTCTCTTCTTCTTCAGCTTGATCTTCGGTCTTGATCGCGCGCGCGGCCTTCACCTGTTCCGCGAAAGCGTTGACTTGATCTTTCAAGACAGAGTCGGCCAGCACTTTTCCAAGTACCGGATGCTCAGCGGCCACGACAATTGCGGTCGCTCCAAAGATCGTATCGATGCGTGTCGTGAACACGCGAATCTTTTCGTCTGAGTCCTTGACTTTGAAATCGATGTAGGCGCCTTCGCTGCGGCCAACCCAGTCGCGTTGCCGCTTCAAAACTTTTTCCGGCCAGCCGCTTTCGATCTCTTTGATGTCCGCGACCAGTTGCTCTGCGTACTTCGTTGTGCGCAAGTACCACTGCTCGATCTCTTTCTTGGTTACCGGCGTGCCGCAGCGCCAACAGATGCCGCCCGATGACTGTTCATTCGACAGAACGGTTTCTTCTTTCGGACACCAATTGACGGCAGACGTTCGCTTGTACGCCAGTCCCATCTCCAGCATCTTCAGAAAGAACCACTGATCCCACTTGTAATAGTCAGGCCGGTGCGCCGCGATCACGCGCGACCAGTCATAGCTGATACCCAGCCGCCGCATCTGGCCTTCCATGTGCGCGATATTCTTCTCGGTCCATTCGCGCGGTTGAATGCCGCGCTTAATGGCTGCCTGCTCCGCCGGTTGCCCAAAGCTGTCCCAACCGATCGGATGCAGCACATTGAAGCCGCGCAAACGCTTGTACCAGGCCAGCGCGTCGCCAATTGAATAGTTCCGCACATGGCCCATGTGCAGGAATCCTGACGGATAAGGCAGCATCTCGAGCGCGTAAAACTTTGGCCGCGGATCGTCCTCGCGCGCTTCGAACGCCCGCTCGTCGGCCCAGCGCTGCTGCCATTTCTCTTCTATTTTTTCGGGGAAATATTTCTCGTCCATACGCTTAACCTCTCTAAATTACAGTCAAACCGCGGATTGCACAAAAGCGCTCGTGCAATTGAATTAAGTTCGATTGTGATTTGGATTCGCCGCTAACAGGTGCGCGTCAGCGCATTACGCCAGCGGCAGCGTAAGGAGGAGTTTGTTCAATTGATCCGGGTGCAACATTCCAGCAATGTGTTTACTGCAAGTATGACAAGAAAGTCAATTCGAGTGCTCATGACCAGGACTCGTTTTCGCGAGCGACGAGTCCGGCCAGGTAACGGGCATTCGACTTTTCGAAACATAATGCGATGGAGAAAGCGATCGAAACCAATCTACCTCCGGGACCTGGATGCTGTGGATGCGGGTTGTAACGTGGGGAACAACCCGCATAGCGGGCGCCCCGATTTCAAAAACCTCAGGGCCATTGTCATAGTCCAGGATTCCGTTTACGCGTTCATAAGCAGCGAGCGCTCGATCAAAACCCAGTGCAGGCATCAACACCTGTGAAAGCCGCAAGAACGCGTGCAGTTCATCGACCTTCTCGGCCAGGGGCAAGCCGCTCTCAGTGTGCCGTTCTTCACCCCGCATGGCGATTACAGCAGTCTCCATATACATGTAGCTCATGCGCGCCAGGTGGCATTTTGTGAGTTGGGAGACTTCACTAACGGCGCTGAGATCATACAGTGGAACCGTCCGATCATTCGGCTGAACGTATAGGGGGATTTGTGCAAACGCAGCGTGCGCAGACTCATGGCCGATGTCCGAGTCCCAATCCCAGTCGCAACCTTCTTTGCGTGCAGTTACCAGCCAAAGATCAAGCGCATTGTTCGTGTCTCCGCGCCGCCACGCAACCCCGTGGTTTTGCATGGTGGCACACGGAACTACGCCAAATTCTTCCGAAGTTTCATCAGGATTCAAGACCGGTGTGCGCAGACCTCCGGACCCGGAATAATAGAGCACCCAGGGCTGCCGATCGCATCTGTCCGTCAGAAAGGAGTCGATCTCGTTTTCATCGAAAAAACCGAGTTCGACAAAACGATCGCGGCGCTGCTTACGAACCGACAATTCATGCCGGAGGTAATCGATCGTGCCCGCGACAAATTCGTCTATTGTCCGCGGCTCAATTTCGCGATCAGCGTAAACGGTGATCGATCCAGGCAGATAGTCGCGAACCTTCGGAGCGAAACATCCGCGAAGATAGCTGCCAATGTCGCCCGTGGTCGTAACCGGCGCGCCGCTCCAGGGCAGAATTGTTGGGGTAAGTTTCAACACGATCTCAATAGACGCAGCCTGCATGGATTAGGTTGGAAATTGATCAAGAATCTCTTCGTATAATTTCATGAACTCCGGAGATTTTAGATGCTGCCGGGTTCGAGGTTTAGACAACGGCGATAAGAAAATCTCTTTAATGTTTCCCGGCCGGTTGCTCAGTAACACCACGCGATCGGCAAGCAAAATGGCCTCTCGAATATCGTGAGTCACAAAAATAACCGAGCAACCCGTCTTGGCGACTGCGTCAAGCAAGAGCCCCTGCATCGTTTCGCGGATGCGTTCGTCTAGCGCGCCAAACGGCTCGTCCATCAACAGCAGATCGGGCTCGATCACCATTGTACGTGCCAGTGCGAGCCGCTGCCGCATCCCCCCGGACAAAGACTTAGGATACGAATCTGCGAAGTCGGTTAGGCCGGTGAAGCTCAACCACTGATCAACCTTCTGTCTCTTCTCCTGGTGCGGCTGCCCACCAAGACCGAAAGCG
>DATLVM010000280.1:0-6843 GCA_035577445.1 Pyrinomonadaceae bacterium | reverse complement strand
ATCGGCGCGCCATCCTGCGGCGGCAAGGTGCCTCCATACAATCCGGTCGCGAGAATCGTCAGCGGATGCATCGCTTCATCCAGCCGCAGCCCTTCCACGTACGGCCAATCGAGCACGGTGGTGTTTTGATTCGGCATGCGCTTTGGATCGAGCAGCGTTTGAAACGCAACGTATTTCGCCGTCGAGAGCGGATCGACCTGCTTTAGCAGAGCATGCAAAGGAAATCCGACCCACGGAATTACCATCGACCAGCCTTCAACACAGCGATGTCGATAGATGCGCTCCTCGGGCGGCGCAAGCTTCACCAAATCGTCGAGGTCGAAAGTTCTGGGCTTATTCACCAGGCCGCCGACTTCGACAGCCCATGGCTTCGTGATGAATCCGCGCGCTTCCGTGGCGACCGACCGCTTTTCCGTCGAGAACTCGTAGAAGTTGTTGTAGTTCGTGATGTCTTCGAAGGAAGTTGCGGTTTCTGAAACTTTGAAGCCCTTAGCAATGGCTTCGTCAGAAGGTGGCGTGATAAGTCCCGCGATTTTCGGACGCTCTTCGACCACAGCCGGCGGAGGATTGAGTTTGCGATAGATAAAGCCGGTTGCTGCGACTGACGCTGCGAGCGCGGCGCCACGAATGAATAGACGTCTATTCAAGTACGTCCGCTCATCCGTAACCTCGCTCGGTTTGATGTCAGGTGCTTTCTTTATCAGCATACTCAGCGGCGATCATTCATGAATTGAGACGTCATCAAGCGACGGTAAGATGCCGCAGCTAACAAATCGCTTGAACCAATAGCCTTCAAATATTAGTATCGCCGCGATTTCTTCGCGGTCAAGCTCCAACTCAAACAGGGATGAGTAAACAACACGAAACCGGTGAGGGACATCGAGCCGCTTTGCTGGCCGGATTTCTTGGCTGGATGTTTGTCGCTTTCGATTTCTTTTTGGTCGTCGTTTCGCTGACGACGATTGCGAAAGAGTTTCATCGCACTGATAAGGAAATCGCTCTTTCGATCGCGCTGACGCTCGGCTTTCGCCCGGTTGGAGCTTTCATCTTCGGGTTGCTCGCTGACCGCTACGGCCGTCGACTGCCACTGATGCTGAACCTCGTTTATTACTCCATCATCGAAATTCTTTCAGGGTTGGCGCCAAATTACGGCAGCTTTATGGTATGTCGCGCGCTGTTTGGAATCGGAATGGGGGCGCAATGGGGCATAGGAGCTTCGTTAACGATGGAGAAAGTCCCGCCACGTTGGCGCGGCGTGCTTTCCGGATTGCTGCAAGAAGGCTATGCAACAGGGTACTTGCTGGCCGCGTTGTGCGCTCTGTTTGTGCTGCCGACGTGGGGTTGGCGGCCATTGTTCTTTATTGGAAGCTTGCCGGCGCTGTTGGCTCTGTTCGTTCGCTATAAGGTCAAAGAGTCTGAGGTTTGGGAAAAAACGCGACATGAAAGCTGGCAACAACTTTTTCGTGGAATAGCTTCGCATTGGCGGCTGTTTGCATACCTAATCGTGCTGATGACGCTGATGAACTTTGTTTCGCACGGCACCCAGGACATGTATCCAACTTTTCTCGAGCGCTATTGGGGATTCGGGTCAACACAACGTCTGCTCGTCACCGTGATTTCGATGGTAGGCGCGATCGTCGGTGGAATTGCCTTTGGACTGCTTTCAGATCGGATTGGCCGCCGTTATTCGATGATGATCGCATTGAGTTGCGCGGTTTTGGTTGTTCCATTGTGGGCATTTGCTCCAGCGTTGAGCTTGCTGGTTGTCGGCGCCTTCCTGATGCAGTTTATGGTTCAAGGCGCATGGGGAATCATTCCAGCACACCTGTCAGAGTTGTCGCCGGATTCAGTGCGCGGATTCTTACCTGGATTCGCATATCAGGTTGGCGTGCTTCTGGCGGGATCGGTAGCCTATCTTGAAGCGCTATTCGCCGAACACATGAGCTATTCAACGGCTATGGCAATGACAGCCGCGACAGTGTTCATCTTGAGCGGAATAGCCACCGCAGTAGGACGCGAAAAGCGCGGCATCAACTTCGGCGAAGTGGAGATCAGCGAATAACTTTTAAAGATGGCGGGATATTCCGGAACACCACTGGTCAAGAAGCTGGGAATCAAAGAGAACCTCAACGTTGCCTTCGTCAACGCTCCTGACGGTTATGAGAAAACCCTCGAGTTGCCGTCCGCTCTCATTGTTAGCTCGCGATCAAAGAAGCCGCTCGACTTTGTACAGTTGTTCGTAAGAACCAAACGCGAGTTGGAACACAAGTTTCCTCAATACTCCGCAAAGCTGAACCCGTCAGCGATGTTTTGGATTTCGTGGCCGAAGAAATCTTCCGGCGTCACAACTGATCTTACCGAAGATGTGATTCGCGCGATTGGCCTCGCTAATGGAATGGTCGATGTGAAAGTCTGCGCGGTCGATGATATTTGGTCGGGATTGAAGTTCGTATTCCGTTTGAAGGATCGGCCGAAACTTCGTTTTCGCCCTTAAAAACTAACCGTTTTTGCGCTCTCGAGACTTCCACAGATTCTGTTGAAAAGCTGTGGATAAAACACCGTTCGGCTGATTAAGTCGCTGAGGGTTTTGGGCTTACACGTTTTGCACAAGGCGTCGACATTCACAGAGTTCGTTTTGCAGACGAAGCCGATAACTGAGAAGCGCTAAACGCAGTCACTGAGCAGCAGATTGTCTTTCGGATGCTGCTTGAACAAGTTCGCAGTCAGAATGAACGGTAACGTTGCTGATCAAAAACACGTTCTGATCGAGTTCAGACTCTTGTGTGTGCGTGCGTGTTTGTGATTCAGATCACAACACAAATTCGTGAATCGTTTTGCTATGACGCTTCCATCTCGTCACGGCGAGAATTCTTTTCCACTAATAGTTGGCCCATGACTCTGGGCCACGAAGGTTTAGCGACAAACTTTTGGCGAACGCTTTATGGTTCGATCTAAACACGCGATGTTTATTGATCGATTTGCAACTGCCTGTGAATCAGCCCGGTAAATGCGCAACGATTTCCGGAAGATCGATCGAGCGAGACAGCGCTCCTATCATCTCTATCTACACATGTTGCAAAGCAGAAAAATTTGCTACAAAGAGAATTCACGACCGAATTGTTCATAGATAATAATTGGACCATCCATCGTCGCGAAACAAGTTGAAAAAAATCTCTCGTTGACTATAATGCCAGTCCCTTGTGATTAACGAAACGCGGTGACGATCGAGTTAATTGAGTTGTAGTTGAACTCCAGCGGCAATAATTAACCTCGCAAGTTACGTTAGCTAATTCCAGCGACACCTCGACCCGTTGCGTTTCGACATGCATCGACATGTTAAGGGCATCGCCGTGACGTGGTGAATCACGGCAATCGATGGCGGTTTTAAGTTTCCTCCTGAAGAGCACGCCGCCGACATCTTAGCCATATAGGGCGTTACGAACCGAAGGGTGCAAGCGGTTTAGCTCTCTCCGGCTGCGAGGTTTTTGTTTTTTCTAAATTCATATTGTGCATTGATTCGTGGAGACGAACGTGACGTTAGTAGCTCAAGTTAGCGAAATTGAATTGAAGCGGTGCCCGCGCTGCGAAGAATCCTTACCCCTGTCTGAGTTCGGAGTTTGCCGCGCCCGGAAAGACGGGCTGAATCTTTACTGTAAGCGCTGCATTCGCCAGAAAATTGCTCTCAGCCGTCAGGCGTTGCGCGAATACAAGAAGGCCCGCGTCAAACACGGGGTAACGACAGCTTCACAGAAGGGCGCCGTTTCACTTGACGGCAAAACCGCCTTTTCTTCGAAGCGGATCGCTCGGATGCTGCGAAAGCTTTCCCCAGCGGATCGCGTCCGTGAAGCAATACGCTGTGGTGCACACACACAGAAAGAGATCGCTGCGGTTACGAAACTCCCAAAAGACGAAGTTTGCGATGCGTTGGCCAATTTGCTGCTATGGACGCGGGAAATTCGCACTCAGATTGTGCGACATCAGCGGATGTATTTTGTTAATGAGGCACTTGAAGAATTGGCTAGGGCGCAGGGAACTGCCAAGCGCAACCGCAGCCTAAACCCATCATTTGCGTCGGTGGGAGTGCTGATGCCGGGACGCAAACCTTCCGCGAAGGGCAAAAAGCGAACGAGCAAAGCCGCCGTCACGAAGACAAAGTCAGCCGGCGGCTGACGTGTGACTACTCGCCAAACGCCGCCAGCACCTCTTCCGCATGATCTTCGGGCTTAACTTTCTCGAAGATCTTCTTAATCTTTCCCTTTTCATCGATCAGAAAAGTCATGCGGTGATTACCCATATACTCTCTACCCATAAATTTCTTCTTACCGTAAGTCCCAAAGCTTTCTGACAGCTTGCGGTCGGTGTCGGCGAGCAGTCGAAACGGAAGACTGTATTTCTCCGTAAACTTCTGATGCTTTTTCTCGCTGTCGAGCGAAACGCCAAAGACTTCAATCTCCCGTCGCTTGAATTTGCTCCATGAATCGCGGAACGAGCACGCTTCCTTGGTGCATCCCGGCGTGTCGTCTTTCGGATAGAAGTAGAGAACGAATTTCTTTCCATTTAGATCCTTCAATCGCACCGTCTTACCTTCGCCGTCGTTGACCGCAAAATCCGGAGCCTTATCGCCTTCTTTGAGTTGGTTTGCCATGTTTGCTTGAGTCCTTCTATTCGAGATTTAGTTGTAGAATTCTATCCAACGTTATCCAAAACCGAAAATCGAACAATCAACATGGCGAAAACCGAAGACTCAAAAATGAATCATTGGTTGGTCAAGCAGGAACCCGAAGATTACTCGTGGGACGACCTGGTGCGCGATGGCCAGACGCAGTGGACTGGGGTCCGCAATTTTCAGGCGCGCAACAACCTGAAACAAATGGCCGTTGGCGACAAGGTGTTCTTTTACCATTCGGGAAAAGAAAAAAGTGTGGTGGGAATTGCTGAGGTTGCGAAAGCAGCCTATCCCGATCCGACCGCTGACGATCCTTCATGGGTCGCAGTCGATATCAAACCGGTGAAGCGCTTGCCGGAGCCGGTTTCGCTGGCAGATATCAAAGCGAATAAGAAGTTGGGCGACTTCTTGCTCGTTCGCCAATCACGCTTGTCGGTGATGCCGCTGACGAAAGAAGAGTTTGAGACGATCGTGAAGATGTGATCGTGCAAGTAATGGCGCTTAGGCTCTGCGAATAAACTTTGCCGCCAGCCAACCAATCGGAATCAATATCGCCATGTGAATCCAATCGTAACCGCCGGTCACGTTGCCGCCGAAGTGGTTGCTGATCATGAGGAAAACCACGGGCACAGCCGTAAAGGTGTTCTGTTTTGAGCGAAGCTTGGCTTGGGCTGCGAGTTTCTCATCCGGCTTATTGCCGGCCTGAATAGCGGCGATCATCTTCTTTTGGGCGGGCAGAATCCTCATCCAGACGTTGGCAGCCATGATCGTGCCGTACAACGCCCCCAGGTGAATGTAAGCCGCGCGTCCGCTTAATACCCGAGTCAATCCGTAGGCTGTCGCGACAATCAAGGCGTACGCGATTACCGCGAATAGCTTTTCGTTACGCCCGAGCGGCGAAATCATCAGCAGGTCGTAAATCAGCCAACCCACGACCATCGTGCCAATGCCCACTCCAATCGCCGCGCCGATGCTAATGTTCGAGACGTCGCGATCGACCAGCGCGCCACCGCCGAGGTAATAGACGATGATCAGCAGCGCGAAACCGCTCAGCCACGTCGTGCCGGCTTCCCACTTGAACCAATGCAGCTTGCGAGAGAGTTCATCCGGCACCTTCCGTTTCTCAACCAGATAGAACCCGCCGCTGTGCACCATCCAGACTTGCGGAGCCTTTCCGGTGTTGGCCAGCGCCTTATCTTCTTCGGTCATTCGCGCATCGAGCCAGGTGAAATAGTAAGTCGTGCCGACCCACATGATGCCCGCGAACACATGCACCCAGCGCGCGATGAAGTTGAGCCATTCGTGAATGGTTGGATTGATCATGATTAGCTGCCGCGGTACGTCGAATAGCCGAACGGACTGAGGAGTAAGGGAACGTGGTAATGCTGTACCGGATCTTCGATTCGGAAAACTATCGTAACCTGGGGATAGAAAGCGTCGAGTTGCTGGCCGGCGAAATATCTTCCGGTGTCGAATATCAAACGATAGACGCCGGCGTTCAATTGCGTTTCCTTCGGAATTAAATCACTGATGCGTCCGTCGCTGTTCGTAGTTCCTTTCCCGAGTAGTTTCCAACCACCGGCTGCTTCGACTTCAAGGGTCGCGGGAACGCCTTCAGCAGGGCGACCGCGAGAAGTATCCAGGACGTGCGTCGTGATTCCGCTCATTGATTCAGCAGCTTCTCCAATCTTAGTCGAGTGATCTTGCGTTGCTCCTCGGCCGCAATCAGAAGTTCGTCGTGGCGGTCGTTGCCGATGCGAGACTGCAAAATCGTGAGCATCTCTGCGGGCGATTTGCCCGTGGCACAAACGATAAAGATAAATCCGAATCGAGCTTCGTATTCGCGGTTCTTTTGTGCGAGTTCGTCAATAGTCTCACGCGCAGCGTTTGTTATTCCCGATTGCTCCTGTGCTGACCAGCTTTGCGCCTGCCGTGACTGATCACTGGCCGCTTTTCTCTCGCCGATCTTCGGATGGGCGCGAAATGCCTCGAGCCAATCTTCTTCGGCTAATGACCACCAAATCAGATCAGCCTCTTTCGTCAGATGATCGAGATCACCAAACGGTCTAGCATCGCTCATCTGACGGGCCCAATGGATCGATCCGCAGCACTTCAAGAATTCTTCGTCAGCCGCCACCGACGTGAGCGAATTGAGCTCTTCCAGTGTCATCACAAAC
>DATLVM010000279.1:0-3994 GCA_035577445.1 Pyrinomonadaceae bacterium | reverse complement strand
TTGATTTCAAGGTGCGCACTTAAGTTCGCGCGTTGCGCCGCGACTTTTGAGCATTCCTTCGCAATCGCATTGATGTCCGCGAGCACCCGTTTCGCCTGGCGCTGACGTGTCAAATCCAACAGCCCGCGCGTGATTTCCTTGCAGCGGAGGGCCTGGCGCACAATTTCTTCAAGGTAATAGTTCCATTGAGCTCCGGGCGGCAAAGCATCGGTCGCCTGTTGGCGCATGTCGCGCATGATGGCCTCAGCGCAAGTCGTAATTGCCGCCAACGGATTGTTAACTTCATGAGCGACGCCGGCCGCCAGTTGCCCGACGCTCGCCAAACGGCGCGAGCGGCCCAGCTGATCCTGCATCTCAGACAATTGCGTGACGTCGTTCCAGGTGGATACGCTGACCACCGTGCCGTCAGACTTGTGCACCGTAAAGATCGAGACTAAATAGCGCCGGCCGTCTTCAGTTTGAACTTCAACGACGGTGGACGCGCCATGGTTGTCCGAGAGGTAGTACTCGGCGGCGCGTTTTCCAAACATTCTGGCGAAAGCCTGGGTGAACGAGAGTGAGATGACCTTGATGGGATCCAGGTCGAGCATCTCGGCAGCATGGTGGTTGGCATGCATGATTCTGCCGCTACTGTCGTAGACAAAAATGCCTTCGCGAATCGCATCAAAGGTTTGCTTCCAAATTGATTCGGCCTCGCCAATCGTTTCAGAAAGCCGCGCATTATCGAGCGCCAGGGAAGCGATAGCCGCCAAACCCTCCAACAGTCGCTTCTCTTCATTTGAAAAGGAATGTGGACCGCGATAGGCGAGGATCAGTGCCCCGCGTATGTCACTACGTCCTGACAAAGGCGTCAGCGCCAGATTGCGAATGGCCTCGGCGGTATGTATGGGAAAGTCGCTTGCCGGCAACTCAGGTCGTTCACCAATGCCTTCGAGTACGACGGTCTTATTTGCCACCATGGCGCGAATGACAATTTCATTCGCAAGGGGACTTTGGACCGGATTCTCTTCATCAACGACATAGGATTGGAAGCCACTCGCCGCGCGCCAGGTTATCGTTTTGTCCGGGAGAGAAAAGGTGACGATGCTGGCCACGTCGGAATGCGTAATTCGGCGAACTAATTCGACGACGGTGCGGAGCGTGGTGGCGCTTTGAGGTCGGGATTCGATGTGAGTAGGTTCAGCGATGGCGGCCATCGGTTCGGAATTCACTTGGGGGCAGCAAACATCCGAAATTATCGGGCGTAGATCAATCTTCTACGCGGAAATTGACACTGGGTCAAGTGAGAAATTGCCGCCTGTGCAGCGTCCGCTGCCGTCCCTTTAAGCTGTGTGGTAACTTCCATCGCGATGGCTGAAGTAAAGATCACCACGCGCGGAGCTAAAAGGATCCGTAAGGGACATCTTTGGGTGTATCGCAGCGACGTGCGCGACGCTCAAGATATCGAAAGAGGAGCGATCGTTTCCGTTGTCGACGAAGCTAAGAATTCTGTCGGACAGGCGTTCTACAGTGATCAATCTGAGATTGCTTTGCGCTTCTTAAGTACGAGCCGCGAAATCATCGATGGAGATTGGTGGCGCGTTCGATTGCGACAATGTGCGGAGAGGCGATCCGCGATTGCGAAAGAGACGAACGCGTATCGGCTGGTTTACTCCGAAGGTGATCTTTTGCCGTCGCTCATCGTCGATGTCTATGACGGCCATTATGTCTTGCAAGCGCTATCACAGGGAACTGATCGACTACAGAAAGAAATCGTTGAGTTGATGGTTGAAGAGTTCAAGCCGCGATCGATTAGCGAGCGGAACGACGCGCGCGTCCGACAGTTTGAAGGACTGGAGTTGCGGAAGGGCGTGGTTTACGTGTCAGCACCGGGAGCGATAGCGGCCGGATCAAGTGATCCGCTCCCTACCGGTCGCGGTACTGACACTTTGCGCAGCTTGAGCGGCGCGGAGGAGATTGAGATCAATCAGAATGCCGTGCGATTCATGGTCAGTCCACTGTCAGGCCAGAAAACCGGCGCCTTTCTTGATCAGCGTGAGAATTACTTGGCTGCCGCCAGGGTCGCGCATGGCCGCGCGCTGGATTGCTTCACCTTCAACGGCGGGTTCGCGCTTCACCTGGCTAAATCATGCGAAAGCGTGGTTGGTATAGACATTTCGCAGGAAGCGGTCGCATCGGCGCAGCGCAACGCACAATTGAACGATGCGAGTAACGTTGAGTTCAAGACCGCAAATGTTTTTGACGCGTTGCGTGAAATGGAAGCCGACGGTGAACGATTCGATACCATCGTTCTCGATCCGCCGGCCTTCACAAAAAGCCGCGCGACCATCAAATCCGGCGCGCGCGGCTATAAGGAAATCAATCTGCGGGCTTTGAAGCTTCTGAATCCCGGTGGCTTGCTGATTACCTGCACATGCTCGTATCACATAAGCGAAGAAATGTTCCTCGGCATCATCGCTGATGCTGCGGTGGATGCTCGGCGTCGTTTGCAGATTATCGAGAAGCGCGGACAGTCGAGCGACCATCCGGTGTTACTCGGCGTACCGGAAACGCATTATCTGAAGTGCTTGATTGCGCGAGTGGTCGAGTGATTCACAACCGATTCAGCCACGCCTGATATCGCTCTTTTGTCGTCGCCAGCCATTCAACCAGCGCCGCGGAATCGGTTCGCCGATTGTGAAGCTGGAACTGCACGACATCGTTCAGTAACTCATCTCGTGTGCCTTTCATCGACACCTCGATTAGATGTTTCACATCTCTACCGTCGGGAACGGAGACTTTCGCGCGTACTTCCTGAACGGCTGCCGCATCAACTTCGAAGGGCAACGCTCCCACTTGCTGTCTCAGCAAGGCGACGCTTGAGGCAACTGAGTCCTTCGATGTCGATGCCTTCTCCAGGAGCCCGATCGCTCTTGCCAATTGAATACTCCGGCCTTTCTGAAATGCAACAAACTCGATGGCCGCGTCGCTCTCGCCCTCGAAGGTGCCATCGTCGAAGACAGCAGTTGAGATCACAATCACCTGATCGGGCAACACAACGGGTGTGTATCCATCAGCGCCCGGCGTGGCGCGGGTGGCAATCCGGGCATTGAACGAGTAAGTGCCGCCGGGTGGAATTAATGCCTGGCCTTCTTTGCCTTGCGGCATTCCCATTATTTGCATGCGGGCCGATTGAAATATCTTCTGCCTAAAGGCGAGGACATTCTTGCTTGAAACGTTGCGAACCACGACTTCAAAAGAAGGCATTGTCGCCAGGAGCGGCCTCATGGACACGAGCTCAATCGATTTGGCGTTGCTCTTGAACGCGGGCGGTTCTATCGCCGACAGATTCACCCGCACAAGTTTGATTTCGAAAGGCACAACGCCCACGTCCGCGAGTTCGCGCACCGTTTGTTTCTCGCGCTCGTGAAGAACGTATGACGCGACGTCCTTTTCCTGTTCATGCATTTCGCCGAGATAAACCGAGACCCAAACCCTGACGCCATCTTCAGCTAACTCTGAATTGATGTTCACTGCGCTGGCTGCGGGCCAATCTGTTGGTTGTTTCCATCCGGGCACTTGAGCAAAGCGTCCCCACCAGGACCAAGTGCGTTTATCCGGCGATACGACCTGGTATCCCGGCGCGACGTTTGGATAAAACTGGACTTCCAACGCAAGCTGGGTCGGCGGCAAATTCGTTTGCTGAGCAGTCGTTTGCTGAGCAGTCGCTGGTGCAACGAACATCAGCATGGCGATTAGCCCAAGCAGAAACTTCTGGAAAGTCATGATTGCCTCCTGGGGGAAGGCGAAAAGTAACGCCAGTCTAATGAAGATCGTCAGAAGAAGCCAGAGCCGCTGACCTCACGATCAGCGGCTCTATGCAAGTGGCCAGAGAATGCGAGCGAGCTAAGGCATGATCCCCGGATCGTTTTCGATCACAGCCTTCGTCGTGTAGTCCTTGCCGTTGACTGAAAGCTTCACCTGATACGTGCCGGCTTCAAGTGCAGGTCCAAGG
>DATLVM010000278.1:0-5954 GCA_035577445.1 Pyrinomonadaceae bacterium | reverse complement strand
AACGAATGCGCGCGTTCCTTCGTCGAGCGCCAAAACATTGATGGCTACATCATTCCCATCTGCCGGCCGCGCGGATTCGCGGTTCGCATGAGCACCATACTTCTGCAGCAGTGCCGGATAGATCTTTTCGATCGATTGCTTACCTCGGCTCGGCATTCGCAGTCTCAGATCATACAGGAAAGCTACGACCATACTCTCGGAATAGACTGCGGACGGTCCGGCGCTCCAGCGTCGCTTCGACGCTTCAACTAATGACCAGCGATCTCGCTCTGCATTCGCGAGATATCCATCGTATGCCCGAGCAATCGCGTTCAGAAACTCCGGAAACGTAAGAAGATCGAGCCGCACTGCGGTCCGCGCGGCTTCATAAACGGTGAATCCTTCGTAAAACCAATCGTAATCACCGTCGAGCGCGAGCCCGTTGGGAACCCATAGATGGAAGAGTTCGTGCGTGAACGGCGTGCTCAATTGCGCCAGCGCGCCAACTTTCGACGGCAGATTTCCGTTGAGCAGTGTGACGGTAGATCCGCGAGTCTCGGCCGTCCACAATGTCGGCGCGGTTGGCCGCGGAAAAGGAAACACGTTCAGCATCACGCTCGCGGATGACGACGATTCAACCGTCGCGCGATGCGCGGCGTAAACCCTGGCGGCGAGGTCCATTGCTTCACTGTCGGTAAACGACCACTGTCCATCCGTTACAAGTGTTAGCGTCGTACCATTGATTCGCCTCGACGACGAACGAAGATTTGGGCCGATGGCGATGACCGCCACGTCGAATTCGCTGACGTTGAATTCCTTCGCGTTGATCTGATCGTCGGAACAGGCGCGCCATCCTTGCGGAAGATTAAGCGTAAGTCGCAAAGCTTGCCGAGATCCGGCTGTTTGCGGATTAACAGTTAGCGTGGGAAGGATATCGCGCAGCATCAACAAGCCTCGCTGCTCGTTCACCCAGGAAATCCTGGACGCATCCATCGGATTCAAGGGCGCCACTATATTAAGCTCATATACGAATCGAACGGCGGCTGCACTCGATTCAAATTGCCCCGGCGCGATCTGTCGCACTGTCACCTCTGCGCCACTGGCCGCAAAGGCCTGCAGCGACCTCACCCTGCTTCCGAGACCAACGATTCCCGCATAGCTGTCGCGAAACGACCAAACCGACGTGGGAGCACAGTCTGCTTCAACCACAATGTGAGACTCCGCGCCCGCGAGGACACGAATATTGACTTTGTTGACTTGAGCTGCCGCGGTCGCGCCATCGAAACAGGCGATGACGATAAGCAGCGTTGGGAAGGTTAGAAACTGCGAAAGTGTTCGGCGAATACGCGTTGACATGCAATGCTGGCCCGATTAGACTCAGCGCACAGTTTATCATCGTGACTCGCGAACGCACTCTTCCGGCCCGTGCCAGAGCAACCAACCGAATTCGGTTGTTGGCGCTGCTCTTGTTGGCGTGCCTGAGTTGGGGAGCGACCGCGGAGTTCACGCACAACCACTCGACTCGGTTAAATCAAGCTTCGCTCCAGACGCAATCTGAAGTTGCGTTCGTTAGCGATTTCGGCAGAACGACGACCTCAAAGTCGAAGTCTCCCGCCGATTGTTTGATTTGCCAGCTTCACCAGAATCTTTCGAACACACTCTTCACTGCCGCGCCGGGAATTGGCGCAGTCAGTGAGTCCTGTTTCGATTCAATCACGAATCTTCCTCTGGACCACGGTGACTTCTCATCAAGTCAGCGCGGCCGCGCTCCGCCAATCAATCTCTAAGCCGCTAATCTTGCGCGCCCAGTCTTTCCGTGCGCGCACCGCTCCAGGCAAAAAGCCACATGCGATCTCTTCCCTTCGTGGATAAGCGCAAGCTTCGGCTGACAACCTCAGTGGTCAAGGAGGCCAAGAGAAAGAATGATTCCAACCAGGACTCGTCAGATTCCGTTCACAGAATTCAACTCTTCAGCGACCAGTCTGTTTGCGCTTGGCGCGTTCAGTAGCCAGCAGCACCGTCAAGGACCGAGACGTCGTCGCGCGGCTAAGGTTGGGAGTCTGGTAATTCTTGTGCTCGCAAGCCATGCCGCCCTGGCCCAGGACAAGCCACCGGACGGGTTACCGCGCCAGGCGAACGTCGCTGCTCTCAATATCAGGCCGCAGGCTTCCGCACCGTCGACCCCGCAATCAGTTTCGATCTCAGACGCTGTCGCGATTTTCCTGCGTCAGAACTTTCAACTGATTGCCGCGCGCTACGACATCGACAGCGCCGACGCGGAAAAGTTAACGGCTCGCTTGCGGCCGAATCCAGCCATAAGCGTGGGTTTTTCCGGGCTGCCGGTGAATCTGAGCGGCAACTTGCTCACCGAACAAGAGTACTCGTATGCGATCTCGCAGACCTTCGAACTTGGCGGCAAGCGAGCGAAGCGGATCGATGTTGCCAACCAGAATTCAGATGTCGCGCGCGCGCAGTTTGAAATGGCCGTTTGGCAGCTCACCAACGATTTGAAACGTAAGTTCTATACGGTGATCCTGAACCGATCGCTCCTGAATCTCGCGCAGGAGAACGAGAAGACCTTCGCCGAAGTAATTGAGCACACCAAGGAATTGGTCCAGGGAGGCGAAGTCTCTGGTCTCGACCTCACACGCCTTGAAGTTGAGAAACTGAAGTTCGACACCGACCTAGCCAATGCCCAGCGGGATTACGAAGTCGCCCTGCGTGATCTGCGCGTAACGCTCGGCGGAGACTACCGGGCGATGGAGATCGATCCTACCGGCACGCTCGATCCACAAGACTACGATTTCACGTTTCCTGACCTGCGCGACAAGGCGCTGGCGGCTCGACCAGACCTGAAAACGGCGAAGGTCGCCGAGCGCGCTGCTGATGCTTCGATTCGACTTCAGGACGCGCAGAAAATTCCCGACGTAAATCTCGGCGCAGGCATCACTCAGGTCCCCGGCGGTACGAGCAACTTCACGTTCGGCGTCGGTGTGACCCTGCCAGTCCATGACCGCAACCAGGGCGAGCGCGCCAAAGCACGAATCGACAAAGAGAAAGCGCTGAATCAGGAAGCGCTGATCACCAATCAGGTGATCAGCGACGTAGATAAAGCATTCGTCGCGTTTCAAATGCAGAAGCGGCGCGTCGATCTCTATCGCACCGGCGTCCTGACCAAAGTAAATAGCATTCAGGATTTGACCGAGTACTCGTTGAAGGCGGGCGAAAGCTCAATCCTTGACCTGCTCGACGCGGTGCGCACGCGACGCGACACACTGGCGGCGTTTTACCAGGCGCTGTTTGATTACCAATCATCACTGCTCGATCTCGAGCTGGCGACGGCAACGCCGATCGTGAAGTAGCGCGAAAGGATTCCGATATGAATAAGAGTACTAGGATCTTGATGCTGACTGTCGCGATCGCGGCACTCGCAGGCTGCAAGCCAGCGGCAAACTCATCGTCAACTCAGGCGAATGCACCAGCCACGCCGGCGATAATTCAATCTGCCTCAGACAAAGCGATCGAGACCGAGATCGTTGCGACGGCTCCGATTTCCGGCATGGTTACCGCAACCGGAAAGATCCTTGTGCCCGAAGATCGGACCGCGGTCATTGGCCCCGTTAACGAAGGCCGCATCGTCAAACTCTACGCCGGCCAGGGAAGCAGAGTTAGAAAAGGGCAGCGGCTCGCCGAACTTGAATCAGCGGACATCGATCAAGCCGAAGCCGATTATTTGAAAGCCCTCGCCGATGCTGAAAACGCCAGCCGCTCGGCCACCGCCGAAATTCGATTGGCCCAACAGACGTTCGATCGCACGAAACTTCTCTACGAGAAGACAGTCGTGCCGGGCAAGAACCTGCAATCGGCCGAGCACGATCTCGAAGTGGCGAAGGCAAACGCCGAGAACAATATTGCCGGCACCAAAGCGACGCTCACGGCGGCTCGCCGACACCTGCTCATTTTGGGTTTGAGCGACGCGAACATTGATGCACTGAGCAAGAAGCCCGGCCTCGCGGCGACGTTCACGCTTAACTCGCCCATTGACGGAATTGTAGTTGAGCGCAACGCGACAATCGGCGCCACCGTCGGCACCGACACCAACGTGTTCAAGATCATCGACATCTCGCGCGTTTGGATTGACGCCAACGTCTTTGAAAAAGATCTGCCGCGCGTGCGCAACGGCCAGCAGGTAAAGGTCACGACCACGGCATTTCCCGGCACGACTTTCTCGGGCAAAGTCATTTTCATCAACAGCGTGGTTGATCCTGACTCGCGCACGCTGAAGGTGCGCACTGAGGTGCCCAATCCGGACGGCCGCCTGAAACCCGACATGTTCGCCAACGTCGAGATCATTACGGACGTGAACAGCGCGGCCATCTCTGTATCGCAGTCGGCCGTGCTCGATGATGGAGGCAAGAGCGTTGTGTTTGTGGCGGAAGGCAATACTTACAAACCACGCCAGGTACAGGTCGGCATTAAGAATGGCGATCGCGTTGAAATCGTCGATGGCCTCAAGGCAGGGGACAAGATAGTCGTAAAAGGAAACTACTTGTTGCTGCAACAGAGCAAAGGCGAACAGTGATCAATTTGGAGTGCGGCGGCTTGACGCCGCTTTGCGTTCTTTGCGGCTTAGCGCCTTTGCGTGAACCCCTCACGCCAAGACGCAAAGGCGCAAAGCTAACGCAAAGACATTTATGACCGACAACTTCATCGCTTTCTTCTATCGCGAGCGCTTGCTGGTGGCCGTCGTGTCGATGCTGATCGTGGCGGGCGGAATTCTTGCGCTCCGACGATTGAATGTCGATGCCTTTCCCGACGTCACGCCGGTCCAGGTCGAGATCGACACCGAGGCCGAAGGCCTCGCCCCTGAAGAAGTCGAGCGACAAATCACCTTCCCGATCGAAAACGAGATGAACGGAATCTCGGGTGTCACGCGCGTCGAATCGGAATCCAAGTTCGGCCTGTCGGTCGTGACGGTTTACTTCAGCGACGACACGGACATGTATTTCGCGCGCGAGCAGGTCTTCCAACGTCTCGCTGATGCGAAGGAAAACATTCCTTCCGGTTTCGAGCCCACCATGGGGCCGATCACCACAGGCACAGGTCAGATTTACCTTTATCAAATCGTCGGACACGGTCAGAGCAACCAGGAGTTGCGCACGATTCAGGATTGGATCGTAAAGCTGCAACTGCGCACAGTCCCGGGCGTCGCCGACGTGCTGAGCTTTGGCGGCGATGTAAAGCAATACCAGGTCATCGTCGATCAGCAAGCATTGGTTAATTACAACATTCCGCTCAAGTCTCTGTTCGACGCGATCCAGGCCAACAATCAAAACACGGGCGCGAATTTCATCGAGCATGGCGACGAGCAATACGTGGTGCGCGGTCTCGGCCTGGTTAAGGATATTCAAGACATCCAAAACATCGTGCTCGATTCGCGTGGCGGCACGCCGATTCGCGTTAGCGACGTTGCTCGTGTGGAGATCGGCAACGAGATCCGTCAGGGCGCCGTCACCAAAGACGGTCAGGGCGAAGTCGTCACGGGAATTGTCCTCAAGCGCATCAACGAGAACACCAAGGAAGTCATCGATCGCATTAAAGGTAAGGTTGCGGAAATTAACAAAGCATTGCCGCCGGGAGTTCAGATTGTCGATTTCTATGATCAAGCCGAGTTGGTCGACAACAGCATCCATACCGTCGTCGAATCATTGATCGAAGGCGAAGCACTCGTGCTGATCATCCTCGTTCTGCTGCTCGGCAACTTCCGCAGCTCGTTCATCACCGCCGCGGCAATTCCCTTCTGCATGCTCGTCGCTTTCATTCTGATGTGGTACTGGGGGCAGTCGGCGAATCTCATGTCGCTCGGTGGTCTCGCGATCAGCATCGGGATGATGGTCGATGCCACCGTGGTGATGGTCGAAAATATTTATCGCCACCTCGAAGAACATCGCGAACACTCGACACGCGAAGCAATC
>DATLVM010000277.1:0-5835 GCA_035577445.1 Pyrinomonadaceae bacterium | reverse complement strand
TCCGACAAGCTTTAGCTTGTCGAAACGTGGGCAACAAACTGAAGTTTGTCGGACATTACCTCGAAACCGTACCACGGCCTCACCCTCAATCGTTTTCCGATCCCTCACTGTCCTGTAAGATTTGATGCTTGAGTGAGACATGTGATGAGTAATGCAGATTCATACGGCCGCTGTGCTGCTGTGCTGTATTCCGATAAGTTGCTTGGCCTGCGCGACGACTGCAACATTCCAGGTTGTCGCGAGTGGGAGAGGAGTACCGGAGCGCTCCTCTATGATGTGGGCACTGAGGGTTGGTTTATCGGATTCGAATGTCCGGCTCATGGTCGCAGCGGAGCCTGGAGCCGCGAATGGCAGCCCTTGATTGACGAAGTGATCGAGATCAAAACTCGCGAGGGCTTTGACATTGCGGCTGCACTGGAAGCGTTACGCGATGATCAGAAACGTCAGACGCTAAGTGATGGGTAATGAGGACTGAGTAACTGAGAAGCAAAGAAAGAAGGCGGAAGGCGGAAGGCAGAAGGCAGAAGGCAGAAGGAAGAAGTGATTATTTGGCATTTGAGATTTGATATTTCTCATTTGGTATTGAAAAGACAGAAGCCGGAGGCTAAGCGCAAAGTGCTGTCAATCTTGAACAACCTCGCGCACCAATTCAGACTTCCTGAATGCGATCTGTTAGACGGACGGCTACTCGGGCAAAGCATCTTCCCTGACAGCTAGTTGGTTAACTTCGGCCGCAGGCGGTGGCGCCGGAACCGGCGCTATCAGCAGCAAAGCTACAACATAAAGCACCAGGGCAAAGAAGGAGATATATCCGGTCACTGGTGCAAACGCCGGAACATCTATGGCGATGCCTTGCAGCAAGGTCGAGGCGAGTCTCCTGAGCAACCCTCCTTCGGGAGCGTAGAGCCCGGCCACAAGCAAGTGCTTGAGCACGAATGCCGTGCCGAACAAAACAATAATACTTCTCAATAAACGCCGCGGGGCGAAGCTCGCAAACTGATTAGTCCAGAGCGTCCAAAGAAAAAAGAACGAGAACATCCAGTGCAGCAAACCGCTTTCCGGCAATACAGAATTGAATGCCTGCGCTGAAGCAAAGACCAGCGAAATCAGCGTTAACAGATGGGCCAGGTTTGTGAGCATTGGCTGATTGATGGCCAGCCAATGGCTCAGGTCGATGGCCTCAGCCCGCACAAAGAGCAACCCCAAAAGGACCGCCAGCACCAGCGTCACTAACGGCGGTGCAATGAATATGAATTGTTTAGTTTGCGCGTCTACTCGCAGTCCGCCCAGCAAGGCCACCGTGAGCAGCAAGGTCGGCACAACGATGAAGTGCAGGAGCGCTCGATTTCTTTCGGCGTAGCGCTTCATTTTCGTTGGCGAAAAAGCTTCAATGGATTGAGATCTTTCCAATTTCGTTCAGTCCCCTGTTCGAGTTCCGCCTTTAATTCGGCCGCTGTGTGCATTTGCAGATCCGGATCATCAACTGTAAGAGAACCGTTGGGCGCCAGGTTGATGGCGCGATTGACTGCCTCCAAACCTTGCTTGAAGAGCTCGGCGTCGTAATAGACTCGACCCCAGCCCTCTCTGTAGTACGCGTAGGCTATGTAGAACTGCGTGCGCGGATCCCTCTGGGCTGGATCGGCGCCGGTCCACTCGTCGCGGGCGGCGCGAAATTGATCTCTCCGGAAAAGCGCCATGCCGTTATTAAATTTTTCCTGATTGATCTCGTAAGTCCCCGCGGCCACTTGTGAGTTAGTGGCTACGTCCTTAAACGAGCGGGGCTCAGTCGCATAGATCCACACAATGATGCTGCCGTAGGCCAGGGTCCAAATAATGCCGGCGATCTGAATAGCTTTTCGTTGCATAAAAAGGCATGGAATTATAGACACTAATTGGAATTGCCAGAACCGCGCGCGCAAAAAAGATTATTAATCATTTGATATTTGACATTTATCATTTGACCTTTGAAAAGACAGGCGACAGGCGACAGGCGACAGGAGACAGGAGAAAAACAGTCGGGAGTCGAGAGTCGGGGAGTCGAGAGTCAGAAAGCAGTAATCAGAAGGGGTAAGCGGAAGGCAGAAAGCAAAAGGCAGAAGTCGGAAATCAGGGTCGCATCGAATCAGAATTCAAAACTCAAAAACTCAAAACTCAAAACTCAACGCTCCAAGCTCCAAGCTCTAAAGCTCAAACTGATTCTCATCCCGCGGTTGTTTCTCCGCCGAGCAGCGTCAAGACCTCGCCGGTGACGTAACTCGAATCGACGTCCGATGCGAAATAGACATAGGCCGGCGCGATCTCTTCCGGTTGCGCCGGCCGCTGCATTGGCGTGTCGCTGCCGAACTCGGCGACTTCTTTCGGCAGTTTGTCTGCAGGGTTGAGCGGCGTCCAGACTGGACCAGGCGCGATGCAGTTCACGCGGATTCCTTTCTCAACCAGGTTCTGCGCGAGCGATTTTGTGAACGCGTGAATCGCACCTTCGTCGCGGAATAGTCGAGCAACTGCTTGCTGCCTTCAAGGCCGGTAATCGATCCAGTGTTGATGATGACTGATTTCTTTTTCAGGTGCGGCAGCGCGGCTTTCGTCATGCGGAAGTAACCATAGATGTTTGTCTTAAACGTGTGGTCCCACTGTTCGTCAGAAATATCTTCGAGCGATTCCTGGCCCTGCTGATACGCGGCGTTATTGACCAGGATGTCGAGCTTCTCAAAGTTTCTGAGCGTGGTGTCGACGGCTTTCTGACAGAACGTCGCTTCAGTGATGTCGCCGCTGATGATAAGCGCGCGCCGGCCTTCGCCTTCAATGGCAGCTTTAGTTTCTTTGGCGTCGCTTTCTTCCTCCGGCAAATAAGTGATCGCGACGTCGGCGCCTTCACGCGCGAAGAGCACGGCGACGGCGCGCCCGATGCCCGAGTCGCCGCCGGTAATCAACGCAACTTTGCCCTTCAGTTTGTCCGCGCCTTTGTAGTGCGGAGCTTCATAACGCGGACGCGGCGTGACTTTCGATTCCAGCCCGGGCTTCTCCTGATGCTGCTCAGGCATCGGCGACTTTGGCTCTTCACGTTGTTGGGGCTCGGCTCGACGTGCGCGTGAAGTTGAGCGCCGCGTGCGTTTGCGAGATTCGGATTTCGCAGAGGATCGCGTGTGCTTAGTTGTTCGCGAAGATAATCGTTTTGATGATTGTCGTTGGGACATGGTTCTTTAAGTAGCTGGTAATTAGTAGTTAGTAGCGACTAACGCGTAGTTACTTTTAGCAGGAGCCGTAAGTGGTGGTCTTGGTTGATGAGTTTCCTGCCGAAGTGCTCCAGAGGAGCACGATGTTTATAGCCCAGGACCGCTGCGCGTTCCGCGCTCCATCGGAGCGCAATGTGCTTGCTCGTCAAATTTTACATCCCGCTTCTAACGGAGCGGCGAAATGAGAAGCGCTGGGGCTATAAACATTTTGCTCCTCTGGAGCATGACACCAACGTGAGTTGTACAAAGCTCACTGCTAACTGACGACTCACTACTCAGTTTGCTATTAGCTCTTCTTTTTCTTACCACCTTTTTTCTTGCCACCTTTCTTACCGCCCTTTTTCGATGACTTCTTATTGCCTTTTTTGCCGCGGCCGGATCCGCTTTTCTTGCCGCCGCCCGATTCTTTATTCACCGTGGCCCAGGCGCGGCTCTCAGCTTCCTTCTTGGACACGCCTTTTTTCTCATAGCCTTCTTCGATGTGTTCAGCTTTGCGTTTCTGTTTGTCGGTGTAACTACCTTTGTCTCCTCTAGGCATCGTTCGACCTCCTCAGCAAATCGTTTCAGCAAACTGCGCACCAAAAAATCTCATAAGCGCTAAATACGCAGAGAGGTGCGCGTGAAGCTGGCATCATGTTTGCCGCTCGGCGAATCAAGCGCGAGATCGTTGTTCGAGAATTATGCAGACGCGCGCAGGAACAGCAGCGCGACTGTAATGATTGATTTCACTTGATTCGAAAGCTTAGTACGCCAGCGCTTAGATCAAATCTCGTTTGGAGGAAAATCATGGAAGGACCGGCACGTGGATGTTTGGCAGGAGCAGGGGCATGGATGTGGGGTGGTGGGTGTCTTTCAACAATTGTGATCTTCATCATCCTTTACATCCTGCTTGGTCATGTGAAGTGCTGATCGAAAGTGATGGGAGCGCGGACATCCTTGTCCGCAAAGCGCCGCAGGCGCTCCACACTTTCGCGCTTCGCGCTCATGCGGGCAGGGATGCCCGCGCTCCGGAGAGAGCATCCTCTCCGTGTTTTATCCCAAAAATCTTCCCACCTTTTCGAGGTTTTCGTGTACGCTTACGCCGTAAAGCATGACCGAAAAGATTCGCAAGGTCCTCTCATTCCCTCGGCCCGTTCCTGCGAAGGCGGATTACCAACGAGTCAAGTCGAATTACTCTATTCGCGAAATCAAACAGATGTTTGGACTGAGCGAGCGCACCATTCGTCGCTGGACTGAGGCAGGCATTATTTATGGCGCACCGGCCGGCGACAACGGCGAGTTCACTTATGACTTTCAGGCGCTGACGATGTTTCGGCGCGTGCGCGACATGCGCGCGCAGGGCCTGACCATCAAACAGATCGAGGCCGAACTTCAGGGACAAATGAGCTTGTTCCGTGCGGAAGTTGGTCAGTTGCAGGTCTCGCGACTGCTGACGCCGTTTGAAGAAGCATTGGTGTTACATGAGCAGGGCGACAGATCGGCGACTGATTTCTATCAGCAGGCGATCTCAGAAGGCGACAACATCGCTGAGGCGTACTGCAACCTCGGCATCATCGAACTTGATAGCGGCAACACGATCGGTGCGCTCGAAAACTTCACTCAGTCGCTGAAGAACGATCCGCGTCACGTCGAAGCGCATTACAACCTCGCGAACCTCTATTACGATGCCGGCGATTTTCCGCTGGCGCGTTTGCATTACGAAGCGGCGACTCAGATCGAGCCGAACTTCTCACTTGTTTACTACAACCTCGCGCTTGTCTACCACCGTCTGAACAATGTCGAGGGCGCAACTCAGGCTTTGAATAAGTACAAAGAACTTGAGCCCGGCGATGAGGAGATCGCGCTCGTCGATCAACTCCTGAAAGCGATGGAAGTTGGACGGCCGAATCTGTGAAGGTCCTCTTTTGTTTAATTGAAATATCGGGCCCGATTTGCTCAATATTGCGAATGCGGGCCTGATCTTCGTATGCTAGCCTGACCGTGAAGGTACCTCAGTTGATTTCATCGCATCGCCGCCTATTTCCCATAACTTCAGTTTGCCTGCTGTTGGTTTCCGCCGTTTCTTTGGTCCGCTCACAGGAACCGGCGACACAGGCGCCGCGGGCAAATCTGACGAGCAAAGTAACTGCGACGGAATCTGCGCTCGATGCAGCCAACCAGCTCTATCGTGAAGGAAAGTTTGCGGCAGCGGCCGAAGCGTTCAAGGCAATTACCAATTCAGATGATCCGTCGGCCTTGGCTTATGTGGGCCTGGTGCGCGCTTATCTCGCGCTCAAGAATCCCGACGAGGCGGCGGCCGCAGCGCTAAAGGCCTCCCAACTGGCTCCGAACCTCGACGCCGTGCACGTAGCTTTGGGTGAGGTCTATTTCCGCCAGGGGAAATTGACTGAAGCTGAAAACGAGTTCACCTCTCTAGTCACTGCAAACAGTAAACAGGCTCGCGCGTATCTGGGCCTCTCCCGGGTCTACCACGCAGCTTCCTACTACCGGCAGGCCAAGCTTGCGATTGATCGAGCACACGATCTCGATCCGGCCGATCCGGATATTCTAAGGACCTGGATTCGGACGCTGAGTGCCGACGAGCAGATGCGCGCGCTGCAGG